>DAMAFT010000250.1:0-6651 GCA_031995805.1 Massilia sp. | reverse complement strand
TCAGGTTGCCGACCAGGTACTGGCCGGCGATGTCGGACGTGAAGAAATTGCCGCCGAACGCACTCACGCCGCCCGTGAAGCCGCTGAACAGCATGGGCTGGGTACGGTTTTCGTTGGACAGCCAGTAGTCGCCCCCGCTGCCGCCGGCGCCCCACAGGCCGGCGGCCGAGTAGGCCTGGTAGCCGTAGGCGCCGGCCGTGCGCGCCAGGATGGGGCCATACGGCATGACGGCCAGGTCGTCGAAGCTGTCGTAGCCCGGCGCCGACACGGCCGCCAGGAACTGGGCTTCGCTGGTGTACACCGTGATGTCGGCCCGCGCCGCGGCGCCGGCGCACAGCAGCGCGGCGAGGACGAGCGGTTTCAGCGCAATCGATGGTTTCTGCACGTTACTCTCCCTGTTGGTGGTCGATGAGAGCCCTGCCGGGCCATGCAGAGTAGATACCATCGACCCGGGAGCCGCAATCGCGCCGGCCGGCTTTATGGCGGG
Organism: Massilia sp.; assembly: GCA_031995805.1. Lineage (GTDB taxonomy): Bacteria > Pseudomonadota > Gammaproteobacteria > Burkholderiales > Burkholderiaceae_D > Telluria. Next base: position 6,164 of record DAMAFT010000250.1, on the reverse strand, counting down.
CTTTGCGCTGCATATAAGTGCATGCAAATCGCCGAGACCGGCTCTCGCCCACTCACTCGCCGGGGTGGTACTTGCGCTCGAGCTGTTTCTCGATGTCTTCCTTGTAGAACAACACGTCCTTGAACTCGCCGCGCGCATACATCGCCGCCTGGTCGGCGAAGTGCGGCGACGCCGGATCGCCGCTCTGCCCGCCCGCCAGGATGCTTTTCGCACGCACGCGCGGGCCGAACTCGACGGCCGCGACGAAACTGTTGCCGCGGTCGCCATAGATGCGCTTCGTGGTCTGCTTGGACGTCATGCCGAACGAGGCCAGCGAACCCCAGTTGGCCGACGTGAAGGGCACCGGCCAGCTCGGCCTGGCGTCGTCGTACTGCTGGTCGACGGCGCCCGACAGGCGCTGGAAGCGGTTGATCTCGCCCCACGGGGTCTGCCACTTGCCGAAGTCGGCCCGCAGCTTGTCGCAGGCGCGCGCCAGCGCGTCGAGGCGTTCCCGGGCGGTCAATCGCGTCTGGACGAAGTCGACCACCGGCATGCGGGCGGCGCGGGCGCGCGGCGCGGCGGCCTTGACCATGTCCTGGCCCCAGTACACGGCCAGCGAGGTCGGTACCGATGTCGCCGAAAAGCGCAGGTCCCAGGCGCGCAGCAGCGCCACCTGCTCGGCCAGCGTCGCCTTGCGCGCGTCGCCGGCCGGCAGCGCGTCCCAGTCGCGCACGACGGCCGGCACCAGCGGCTCGAAGGCGGTCAGGTAGCTGTCGTAGGACTTCGCGATCAGGCCGTCGAGCGTCAGGTCCCTGGCATCGTGCAGCACGCGCTCGGCGTGGATGCCGCGCGCGTTCTGCGGCAGCGACCACATGTAGGCCGGATACTTGGCGCAATCCGGGCTGCTGGCGCCGAAGCCCGTGCACGGCCAGTTGTTGGTGTTCGAGATATAGCCGCTGGCCGGATTGAACAGCGTGATGGTTTCCTTGACTTCGTGCAGGCCCTGCCAGTCGGTGGCCGGATCGCTGCCGTCGACCGGGCGGGTCCAGTCGAAGCGCGGGTCGCGGCGCGGAACGAAGTTGCCGTGGAAATAGGCGATATTGCCGTCGGCGTCCGCGTACACGGTATTGTTCGACGAGTTCGTGCGCAGCTGCATGACCTTATAGAAGCTGTCGTAGTCGCGCGCCTTGGTGCGGCCGTACGATTGCATCAGCGCGTGCATCGGATCGTCCATCATCCGGATCGACACCCACTTGCCGCCCTCGCTACGGATCACCGGGCCGTGGTGCGTGAAATAGGCGGTGACGGTGCGCGTGGCCATGCCCTTGCCGCTGCGGTACGGCAGCACGATGCGTTTTTCGCGCAGCGGGCGTTCCTCGTTGCCGAACTTGTAGAAGAACTTGCCGTCCTTCCGCACGATGGTCTCGAGGTATTCGTCGATGACGTCGCCGCCGCCCGAGGTGTGCATCCAGCCGATGCGGTCGTTGAAGCCCTGGTAGATGAAGAACTGGCCCCAGGTCACGGCGCCATAGGCATCCAGGCCCTCTTCGCTGACCATGTGGACTTCCGGGCGGAAGTAGAACGAGGTGTGCGGATTGATCATCAGCAGCGGGTGGCCGCCGGCCGTCCGCTGCGGCGCGATGGCGAAGCCGTTCGAGCCCTTCGGCTCCTCGTCGAAACCCTTGTCGCCGCGTTCCAGCGCGGCCAGGGCCAGCACCAGGCCCGGCGCCGATGCCGATGCCGATACCGCCGCCGCCATTGCCGGCGCCTTCCCGTAGAAGGCTTCCAGCGGCTCGAGTTCGATTTCCTCGATATCGCCGCCGATGCTGCCCTCGCTGAAGCTGAGCGCCATCCACGGCTCGAAACAGGTGATCAGCTTCGGCTTGACCTGCGGATGCGTGGCGAGATACCAGTTCAGGCCGTCGGCCCAGCTGGACATCAGGACCTGCAGCCACGCCGGGCTGGCCGCGAATGTCGCCTTCAGGTCGTCCGGGTCGATGTACAGCTTCATGCGCAGGTCGCGCCAGAGTTCCTTTTCGCCCTCGACCTCGGCCAGGCGCCCCAGCGCGTTGATGTAGTTCAGTTCGACCCGGTTGAAATCGTCTTCCGCCTGGGCGTACACCATGCCGAACACGGCGTCGGCGTCGGTCTTGCCGAACACGTGCGGGATGCCCCATTTGTCGCGCAGGATGGTGACGCGCTGCGCCGCCGCCTTCATGCGTTGGGCCGCGTCCGGCGCCTTCGCTGCGGGTGGGCACACCAGGGCCGAGGCCGGGGCCGCCAGGGCGCCGGGTGGCGACGCCAGCGCGGCCAGCGCGGCGCCGAGGACGGTCGGGGCAATGAAACGGGATAGGGACATCGGCAGCGGCAGCGGCATCGGGGGTTCTCCAGGTTCGCGGAATGGTCGTCAGGCGCCGGCGTTCAGCGCCGCCAGCTTTTGTTTCAGCACTTCGTTCTCGGTCATCAGGGTGGCGACGCGGTCCTTCAGCTCGCCGACCTGGGCGCGCAGCGCCTTGACCTGGTCTTCCGGGGCATCCGGCAACACGTCCTTCTTCGGCTTGCCGCCGGCGCGCTGCTCGCGCACCTGGCGCGCCGCCTGGCGCAATTCCTTCTTGCCGCCGGCCACCGCCGCCACCTGTTCCTGGGCCGGCAGCGAGGCGACCGTGGCCGCGGCGCTGACGGAAATCGTGCCGCTGCGCACGGCCTCGACCAGTTCCGGCGCCGCCGTCTTGCGGATGCGCTCGATCTGGCTCAGGGTATTGGCCGACACGCGCGCGGCCTTGGCCACGTCCTCGCGCGTATGCCAGGGCGGATCGCTCGGATCGTCGGCCGGCTCGGGCACGGCGTCGGCCTGTTGCGGCGGCGCCTCGGCCGCGCGCTGGGCCGCGCGGGCCGCCACGATTTCCTTCTTGCGCAACGCCAGCATGCCGCGCTGGAAGTCGGACACGCTGCGGCGCGCGAGATTGTTGTCGATCACCCACAGCATCACGTCCTCGAGCGAATCGAAGCGGTCGTTCTGCACGGTGCGGAACGGGATGTCGTGCTGGCGGCAGATGTCGTAGCGATTATGGCCATCGATCAGCACGTCGCGCCACAGCACGAGGGCGTCGCGGCAACCTTCGGCCAGCAGGCTGCGTTCCAGCGCAGCGTGCTCGACAGGAGTAAGCGGATCGATGAAAGAGCGGAGTTCGTCGTTGATGGTGATAGTCACTGCAGATCCTTGATGCGCGCATTGTTGCGGCGAAAACTTGCCGAATCGTACACCAAACGGGGCTGCGCGCCAAAGCCCGTCGCCATCGCCGTAGCACAAGCACGGCAACATTGTCCTGGTTGCAAATGTAATTAAGTGTTGCTGGCGATATGCAACTCGGGCAAAATTACCGACAAGCATTCATTTCCGCATAGTAAGTCTCACCACCCGCCCTCCCGGTGCCGCCATGCCGGCCTGGCCCGCTTCCACTTCCCGCATCCCATGAACAACGACCTCCAAGAGCAGCGCACCCGTTCCCACGCCACCACCGACGTCCGCGCGATCGTCCCCGACACGGCCGCCGCCGGCTTCTCCCTGTACCGCAGCGCCGACCCGGCGGCGGCGCAGGAGCAGCACCAGGTCATGTTCATCGTCGACGACATCGACGGCTGGCAGGCGCTGGCCGCCGCCGCCACGCCGGACACCGACGTGGTCGTCCTGCGCGCCGGCGCCGCCGGCCTGGAAGCGATGGCGGCCTACCTCGACGGCGTCGCGCCCGGTTCGATCGACGCCGTGCACCTGCTGTCGCACGGCAGCACGGCGGCGCTGGCGCTCGGCACCGACCGGCTCGACAACGCCAGCCTGGCCGGCCACGCCGCGCAGCTCGAGCGCATCGGCAATGCCCTCGCCGACGGCGCCGACCTCTTCCTGTACGGCTGCGACACCGGCGCCGGCGCCGACGGCCGCCTGCTGGTGAACGGCATCGCCACGCTGACCCGCGCCGACGTCGCCGCCTCCGACGACGCGACCGGCGCCGCCGCGCTGGGCGGCGACTGGACGCTGGAAGTGGCGAGCGCCGGCGCGCAATTCGAGAGCGCGCCGATCGACGTGCAGGCGTATGCCGGCACGCTCGCCCTCCAGCAGCAGACCATCCCTGGCGTGACGCCGGGCGGCGACCTGTCCACCAGCGTCCTGAATTCGGCCGACGGCAACGTCTACATCACCATCACCCACGGCAGCAACCAGGACACCACCACGACGGTGTACAAGTGGAGCGGCAGCAGCTGGTCGAGCGTTGCCGAATTCAACGCCACGCAACTGGGCGGCTACCAGCAGATGCGCGACATGGCGCCCGGCGCCGTCGACGCCAACGGCAAGATCTACCTCGTCACCGGCGGTTTCGACTGGAACGGCAGCAACAACGCGCTGACCCGCGCGGACGCCAAGCTGGCCATCTACGACGGTACCGCGTGGAGCTTCCAGACGCTCGAAACGGGCGGTCCGGCGCCTTCCGTGATGCCGGGCGTGGTGATGGCCGCCACCAACATCAGCGTCATCGCCGGCGCCGACGGCGTCGTCAACATCTCCTACCACCTGACCACCGAGGAACAGGCCAACGTCTTCGTCACCAACGCCAGCGGGACGTTCGTCAGGACGGTGGCCGACAACGCCTCCTACTACGCCTTCACCGACGTGCCCTGGACGCTGCGCCAGGTCGAAGGCATCGGCGGGCACGCCTTCGTGCTGCAGCAGGATAACCCGAACGGTCGCCTCATCGTGCAGGACTACCTGCACGGCGTCGCCAACGGCCAGCAGACCATCGCCATCGGCACGCAGAAGCTTTCCGCGGCCACCGCCGACGCCAACGGCGCGCTGCAGCTCGTCACCACCGACGCCCAGGGCAAGCTGCACTTCTGGGAAGACACGGGGTCGGGATGGACCGACACCCTGATTCCGGTGACGCTGCGCAGCGCGAGCAACCAGGTGCAGGTGATCAGCGGCGTGAACGCCTACGAGATCGGCGACGGCTACGGCGCGCTGCTGCGCGAGGACGACGGCACGCTGCACATGCTGATCCGCGAAACCGGCAACGTGCGCATCATCCGCACGCTCACCTACCACGATGGCCAGTGGACCGAGGGCAGCAACGCGATGAGCGTGCTGAACAACTACGGCTACACGCCGCTGCAGCTCGCCCTGGACGGCAACGGCAAGATGCTGGTGGTCGGCCCCACCAACCAGTGGAGCGACAATGCGGAATACCTGGTCGGCGACCCGATCGACTTCGCCAACGTCGCACCGTCGCTGACCCAGATGGGCAGCATCAACAACATGGCCGAGGACACGCTCGGGACCATCACGCTGTCCAACCTGAAAGCGATCGGCGACGCCTATGACGCCGACGGCACCATCGCCGGCTTCCTGGTGGATTCGGTCCAGTACGGCACGCTCAAGATCGGCACGGACGCCGCCAGCGCCACGCCGTGGGCCGCCGGCACCAACGACGTGATCGACGCGACGCACAAGGCGTTCTGGATCGCCGACCCGAATACCGCCTACACCGGCTGGCCGATGTTCCGCGTCAAGGCGATCGACGACGACGGCGCGCGCTCGGCAAACCCGGTCCAGGTCTACGTCTACGTCAGCAAGGTCAACGATGCGCCGACGGTGACCACGAATGCCTCGCTGTACCAGATCAACGAAGACCTCGCCCTCGCCAGCAACTCGGGCACCCCGGTATCGAGCCTCGTCACGCAGTCCGGCTACGCCGACGTCGACTACAACCCGGTGGCGGGCATCGTCGTGGTCGGCAACACCGCCGACCCGGTCACGCAGGGTACCTGGCAATTCCGCAGCGCCACCGGCTGGAGCGACATCGGCACCGTCTCGCCGACGGCGGGCCTGGTGCTGGCCGCCAGCTACTCGCTGCGCTTCGCCCCTGTGGCCGACTACAACGGCACGCCGCCGGGACTCGTCGTCCACGTCGTCGACAACACCATGACCGGTTCGCCGTGGACCTACGGCAGCACGCGCGTCACCTTCGACACGACGACGGACGACGCCGCGTCGCCGGTGTCCGCGATGTCGAGCACCTGGTCGATCGTGGTACGGGCGGTCAACGACAAGCCCGTCATCGCCAACCTGAGCCGCGCCGACGACCAGACCGTCAAGGCCACGGACGGCGCGGTACTGATCGACCAGGGCGGCGACGCCC
>DAMAFT010000249.1:0-6658 GCA_031995805.1 Massilia sp. | reverse complement strand
CGTGAACTTCGCGCCTTCTTCGAGCACCTGGTTGATGATGTCGGCATCGATCTCCTGGTAGGCAGGCAGGTTCTTGAACTCTTCGGTGACGTTGAGGAATTCATGCAGGACGAACTGCATATCCCGAAGTGGCGCGACGTACTGACCCATGGTCTATCTCCTGACGAGGTGAATATTGGTTTACTTGAGCGCGGAGGCTTCCGGCCGACTGCATTGCTTGCTGTTGGGGTTGCGGTAATCTTCGATCAGGCGCGCAAAGCCGCGGTGCGCGCGCTCGACGGCGCCAGGCAGGCGCAGGAAGCGCGCGTCGTGGTGCACGGCCAGCACCAGCCCGTACATCTCGTAGACGAGCTGGTGGGCATCGGTGCCGGGCTTCAGGTCGCCGCTGTCGATGGCCTGCTGGGCGCCGCGTACCAGGGCTTCCTGCCAGGCGCGCACCATCGCCACCAGCGCCTCGCGGATCGGGCCCGGGCGGTCGTCGTATTCGACGGCGCCGCTGATGTAGATGCAGCCCGACGCGATCTCGACCGAGACGCGCTTGAGCCAGCGGTTGAACATCGCTTCCAGGCGCGGCAGGCCGCGGGCTTCCTTGATACTGGGGAAAAACACTTCCTGCTCGAAACGGCCGTGATACAGCCTGAGCACTTCGATCTGCAGGTCTTCGCGCGAACCGAAATGCGCGAACACGCCCGACTTGCTCATGTTCATCCGGTCGGCCAGCAGGCCGATGGTCAGGCCCTCGAGGCCATCGCGGCTGGCCAGCTCGAGCGCGACGTCGAGAATTGCCGCTCGCGTCATCTCGCCTTTGCGCATGCTCATGGATTTGGCTGAAGTGTTGATAATGCTACCCGTACGTGAATCGAAAAAATCCGAACGCTCGTACTATTATCTACCAGCCTTGAAATGTCAAACGGGAAGTTTAGAGGCGCCGTTCTATTACATCAGCGCAACAGGCAGGCCGCCGGCCGGCAGCCCGTCAGTAGTCGTCGCCGCCGACGCGCCCGATGGCGCGGCGGTCGCGCTTGGTCGGGCGGCCCTTGATGGTGCTGCCCGGCTCGGGGAACAGGCGGCGCGCTTCCTGGTCGTTGGCGCGCTTGACGACGCTGTCCTCGGTCTCGCGGTACAGCGCCTGCGCCACCGGCGCCGGGCCGCGCTGGCCGGACACGCCCAGCACCACCACTTCCCAGCGCGTCGAGCCGTTATCCACGAAAATCTTGTCGCCCACCTTGACCGACCGGGCCGGCTTGACGGGCTCGCCGCCGATGCGCACCCGGCCGCGCTCGACGGCATCCGCCGCCAGCGAGCGCGTCTTGAAGAAGCGCGCCGCCCACAACCACTTGTCGATCCTTACGTTGTCGTTCTCGCTCATGGCGTCAAGCATAACCGATGGCGAACACGCGCATCGTCAGTTTATACAAAAGATACGCCATTTCGTGGCCGCAGCGGCGTACCCATCCCAGTTGCCGCAGGTCGTCCATGCAGACGGCAACACCGTCGGCGATGCCGCGCTCGACCTGGTGCGCCAGCGTGGCGGCGAAATCGGCATCGCGCACGACGACGTTCGCCTCCTGGTTGACGAACAGCGACAGCCCGTCGCAGTTGCTCGACCCGACCGTGGCCCAGTCGTGGTCGACCACCGCCACCTTGGCGTGCAGCTGGGTCTTGCGGTACTCGACGATGCGCACGCCGGCCGCCAGCAGTTGCGGGTAGAACGACGCGGCCACCGCATCCTGCATGCGGAACTCGCCCACGCCGATCAGGAGGCTGACGTCGACGCCGCGCTGCGCCGCCCGGCACAGCGCCTCGCGGAACTTGCGGCCGGGCGCGAAATACGGCGTGGCCATCAGCACGCGCTTCCTGGCCTGGCCGATGGCCTGCAGGTAGGCGCGCATGATCGTGCGGCGGTTGCGCAGGTTGTCGCGCACCACGAAGCCGGCGCGCATCGGCCGCTCGCCGTGAGACGGCGGCTGCTTGCGCAGTTCGCGGAACAGGTTGATGCGGCCGACGATCGGCAGGTGGCCGGCGCGCAGCCACTGGGCCTGCGCCTCGCGGTGGATCTCCTCGACCAGCGGCCCGCGCACGCGAACGGCGAAGTCCCAGCGCGGCGCCGGCAGCGGCGCGTGCGGCGCATAGTCGTGCAACCGGTCGTCGTTGGTATTGATGCCGCCCACGAAGGCCAGCGTGCGGTCGATCACGGCGATCTTGCGGTGGCTGCGCGCGGTGCCGCGCCTGAACCACGGATTGAACATGCGGTAGTGCACGCAGGCCGCCGCGAATGCCTCGCGCAGGCGGCAGGCGGTGCGGTTGCCGGTGCCGAACCAGTCGGCCAGCACGCGCACCTTGACGCCACGCTGCGCCGCGCGCACCAGCGCATCGGTGACGGCGCGGGCCTGCTCGTCCTCGGCATAGATGTAGGTCTCGTACAGGATCTCGGTGGCGGCCGCGTCGATGGCCGCCAACAGCGCCGGGAAGTACGTGCCGCCGCTGTCGAGCAGGGTGACGTCGTTGTTCGCTACATACGTCACGGAACGCATGGCTATGCCAGTTGCAGGTTCGCCAGGATCGGTGCGTGGTCCGACAGTTTCGCCCATTGCGGGCCGTGCAGCACTTCGGCATGCTCGACCTGGAAGCCGCGCACGTAGATGCGGTCGAGCCGGAACCAGGGCAAGGCGGCCGGGAAGGTGCGCGCCGGCACCAGGCGCCGCTCGCGTCCCGCCATGTTGCGCACCAGGTCGCCGATGCGCGACGGCTTGGCCAGCTCGTCGAACACCTCGACCACGCCCAGCTTCAGGCGCAGGCAATCGCTGAGCGTATTGCGCCAGTCGTTGAAGTCGCCGGCGATGATGACCGGTTCGTCGTCCTTCGCCGAATCCTTGACCGCACTGATCAGCGCGTCGGTCTGCCGCCGTCGGCTGCCTTCGAACAGGCCCAGGTGCACGACGTAGCAATGGACCTTGCCGGCCGCCGTCTCGAGCGCGCAATGCAGGATGCCGCGCTGCTCGTACGCATGGTCGGACACGTCGTGGTTGCTCTGGTTCTCGATCGGGAAGCTGGACAGCAGCGCATTGCCGTGGTGGCCGTGGTCGTAGACCGCGTTCATGCCGTAGGCCGAGTGCAGCAGCACTTCGCCGGCGAAGAACTCGTGCTGGGACTTTTCCGGCCAGTGGTGGTGAGGGCTGCGCACTTTTTCGCCATAGCGCGCCTGGTAGCGGTCATGCCGTCCCTGCACTTCCTGCAGGAACACGACATCCGCCTCGAAGGCGCCGATGGCCTTCTTCAGCGCTACTACGCGCGGCGTACTGCGCAGGGATGAAACGCCCTTGTGGATGTTGTAGGTCGCAACACGGATTTTCATGGGGCCATTGTAACCCCATCAGTCCGCGTTCTCCCGCGCACTCTCGCAATCGTGCGTCGCCCCGGCGCGCGGGGCCGTGGAAGAAAAACTCAGCTCGCTGCCGGCAGCAGCCCGGCGCCCGGCAGGGTATCGGCGGGCGGGACGACGGGGTCGCGATAGACCGGATTGGTACGCAGCGGCCCCATCAGGCGCAAGCCGTTCAACAGTTCGATGCACAGGACGTCGTTGTCGACACCGACGCTCTTGACCTTCTCTTCTGGTGCGCGTTCGCTCATCTGTTTCTCCCTATCTTTGTTGGACTGTCAAAACGAAAATTCGCCATGGGCGATCGATTGACCTTAAACAAATCGTTTCTGCCTGTCAAACAGATGAATATACTGTGCCATTGAAAATTTGCAGAATTTAATTTCGAACACTCAAACAGAGTCCGCTATCTCATCGGCAGGTGGACAGTGATGGACTCAGCAAATTCCCCGGGCCGCTGGACGCCTGTGATGCATATCCAACACCAAGTCGAGCACTTGTTTCTCGGTATCACCGAAATCGCCGCTGCCGCGCGGGCGCGGCCCGGGCCGGTGCACGCGCACCAACATGGCTTACTCGTAGCGCAGCGCCGCGGCCGGGTTCGTGCGCGCCGCCGACCAGCTCGGATACAGCGTGGCGACGAAGGCCAGCAGCACCGCCGTGCCGCCGATGCGCGCGACGTCGCCCCACAGCAGCTCGGACGGGATCTCGCTGATGAAATAGATGCTCTTGTCGAGGAAGTGCACGCCGAACACGCGCTCGATGAAGGGCACGATGACGTCGATGTTGAGGGCCACCGCGACGCCGAGGCCGACGCCGATCAGCGTCCCGAGCAGGCCGACCAGCGTGCCCTGCACCATGAAGATCCGCATGATCGCGCCGGGCGAGGCGCCCAGCGTGCGCAGGATGGCGACTTCGGCCTGCTTGTCGCGTACCGTCATGACGAGGGTCGACACCAGGTTGAAGGCGGCCACCGCGATGATCATCGCCAGGATGATGAACATCATGCGCTTCTGCGACTGCACGGCGGCGAACCAGATGGCGTTCACCTGGGTCCAGTCGCGCATGTACAGGTTGCCCGCCAGTTCCTGCTTGAGTTCGCGCGCCACGCGCGGCGCCTGGTACAGGTCGTCCAGGCGCAGGCGCAGGCCGGACGGCGCCGTCATGCCCTGCAGCTGCTCGGCATCCTGCAGGTGCACGAAGGCCAGGCTGGAGTCGAACTGCTGGTGGCCGGCTTCGAAGATGCCCGCCACCGTGAAGGCGTGCGGCCGCGGCAGCAGGCCGGACACGGCGCCCTGCCCGGCCTGGCCCGGCGCCGCGGGCTCCGCCGTCAGCAGGGTCAGCCGGTCGCCCACCTTCACGCCCAGCGACTGCGCCAGCACGGTGCCCAGCACGATGTTGGCGGAACCGGCGCGCAGCGCGCTGAAGCTGCCCTGGCGCACCTGTCCCGTCACGTCCGACACCTGCGGCTCCAGCTCGGGCAGCACGCCGCGGATCACGGCCGGCTTCATGGTGTCGTCCTGCACCAGCATGCCCTGGGTCTCGACGAAGGGCGCGACGCCGCGCACTTCGGGGTTGCGGCGCGCCCTTTGCGCCTGCTCCTGCCAGTCCGGCATGGCGCCGCGGCCGTCGAACACCTCGACGTGCGCCAGCACCGACAACATGCGCGCCGTGACTTCCTTCTCGAAGCCGTTCATCACCGACAGCACCACCACCAGCGCCGCCACGCCCAGCGCGATGCCGGCCACGGAGATCAGCGAGATGAAGGAGATGAAGCTGTTGCGGCTGCTTCGCTTGCCCGCGCGGGTATAGCGCAGGCCGATCAGCCATTCGTAGGGGGCGTTGCGGAAAAGGTTCACGGATGCTCCGGATAATGGCGCGGCAGCTGCAGGATCGCTTCGGCGTTGGAGGACGAGAAGCAGCGGTCGGCGGCCTCCAGCAGCGGCAGCCAGGCATGGCGGACGTGCTCGCGCGGCGCCAGCACGATGGGGATGTCGCGCGGGACGCAGACCGAGAACACGTGCTCGGTATTGTGGGTGACGCCGGGCGCGTAGCGGTGGCGCCAGGTGGCGTAGATTTCGTAGACGTTGGAGAGGTGCCAGTCCTGCAGCACGACCTGCTTCCCATCGACGACGATGCCGGTTTCCTCGAACAGTTCGCGCGCGGCCGTGTCGGGCAGCGGCTCGTCCGGCGCATCGAGCGAGCCCGTGACCGACTGCCAGAAGCCGGGGCGGTCGGCGCGTTCGATCAGCAGGACTTCCAGGTCGGCGGTGTGGATGACGACGAGGACGGATTCGGGGATCTTGTGGGGCATCCGAATATTTTACCGTACCCCGCAAAAACGACGTCCCCGCACGGGCGGGGACGCTGATGCTCGCAGTGGTGCGCACGGGGTGCGCACCAGCGCCTGCACGCGGCGCTTACGCGACCTTCGGCTGCTCGTTGCGCAGGCGGATGTGCAGTTCCTTGAGCTGCTTCTCGTCGACTTCCGACGGCGCGTTGGTCAGGAGGTCCTGCGCGCGCTGGGTCTTCGGGAAGGCGATCACGTCGCGGATCGACTCGGAGCCGGTCATCAGCGTGATCAGGCGGTCCAGGCCGAACGCCAGGCCGCCGTGCGGCGGGGCGCCGTACTGCAGGGCGTCGAGCAGGAAGCCGAACTTCAGCTGCGCTTCCTCGGCATCGATCTTCAGCGCGCGGAACACCTTGCTCTGGACTTCCTCGCGGTGGATACGGATCGAGCCGCCGCCCAGTTCCCAGCCGTTCAAGACCATGTCGTAGGCCTTGGCGACGCAGGCGCCCGGGTTGGTCTCGAGCATGTCCTCGTGGCCGTCCTTGGGCGCGGTGAACGGGTGGTGGGTGGCGTTCCAGCGGTCGCCTTCCTCGTCGTACTCGAACATCGGGAAGTCGACGACCCACAGCGGGGCCCAGCGGTCTTCGAACAGGCCGGCCTTCTTGCCGAATTCCGAGTGGCCGATCTTCACGCGCAGCGCGCCGATGGCGTCGTTGACGACCTTGGCTTTATCCGCACCGAAGAAGATCAGGTCGCCGTCCTCGGCGCCGGTCAGTTCCAGCACCTTCGCCAGCACCTCGTCCGAGATGTTCTTGACGATCGGCGACTGCAGGCCTTCGCGGCCCTTGGCCTTCTCGTTGACCTTGATGTAGGCCAAGCCCTTGGCACCGTAGATGGCGACGAACTGGGTGTAGGCGTCGATTTCCGAACGGGCCATCGAACCGCCCTGCGGCACGCGCATGCCGACCACGCGGCCGTTCGGCATGTTG
>DAMAFT010000248.1:0-6663 GCA_031995805.1 Massilia sp. | reverse complement strand
GTTCCTGCGCCGCTGCGTGCAGGCGTTGCGCGCCCTCGAGGCCGATCCGGCCGCCGCTGTCGACGACGACGTCGTCCAGTTCCTCGGCCGCAAGTCCCATATCGCCGCACGTCCGGAAGGCGGCTTCGCGCTCACCCCGCGCGGCCGCGAATCGCTGGCCGACATCGCCGCCCAGGAACCGCAGTCGCGCTGAGGCCGGCGCGCTAGCTGGCGCGGCGCCGCTGCGGATACACCAGCGTGCGCACGGCGATCTCGGCCGGCACCTCCAATGCCGCCAGGAAGCCGGCGGCGTGCCGCAGGCCCAGCGTCGGCACCGACGCCACCGCCTGGTTCACCAGGTCGCGCGTGCGCATGTCGTTGCGCGCGTGGCGCTGCGCCATCTCGTCGCCCAGTTCATTGGTTTCGGTCAGCATGTCTTCACCTGTGGTTATTGTCAAAACAATATGCCACATTCTAGAAGGGCGATGTCCTTTTGGCTACAGGAACATGCTGCCGACACATTCAAGCGACGGCGGCCTCGTTCTCCAGGTTCGCCAGGCCGCGCCGCTGGCGCAGCAGTTGCTCGAATTCGTGGGCCGGCAGCGGACGCGAGAAATAATAGCCCTGCATCTCGTCGCAGCCCTGGTGGCGCAGGTAGTCGAGCTGCTCGGCCGTCTCGACGCCCTCGGCGATGACGGACAGGCGCAGGTTGTGCGCCAGCGCGATGATCGAGGCCACGATCGCGGCGTCGTTGGCGTCGTGGGTGATGTCGTTGACGAAGGAGCGGTCGATCTTCAGCACGTCGATCGGGAAGCGCGACAGGTACGAGAAGCTGGAATAGCCGGTGCCGAAGTCGTCGATCGACAGGTTCACGCCCAGCGACTTCATGCGGTGCAGCAGTTCCACCGCCGGCGTGACGTCGCTCATGAACAGGCTTTCCGTCAGTTCCAGTTCCAGGCAGGCCGGATCCAGGCCGGTATCGGCCAGCACCGACTCGATGCTGTGCAGCAGGTCGGGGGCGCCGAACTGGCGCGCCGACAGGTTGACGGCCACGCGCAGCCGGCCCAGGCCCGCGTCCTGCCAGGCCTTGTTCTGGGCACAGGCGGCGCGCATCACCCAGGCGCCGATCTGGACGATGAGGCCGGTGTCCTCGGCCACGCTGACGAAGCGCGTCGGCGGCACCATGCCCAGCTCCGGGTGGCGCCAGCGGATCAGCGCCTCCATGCCGACGATGTGGCCGGTCTTGAGGTCGACCTGGGGCTGGTAGTGCAGCACGAATTCGTTGCGCTCCAGCGCATTGCGCAGGGCGCCCTCGATGCGCACGCGCTCCAGCGATTCCTCGTTCATCGCCGGGGTGTAGAACTGGAAGTTGTTGCGGCCCGACTTCTTGGCGCTGTACATGGCGATGTCGGCGTGCTCGATCAGGCTCTCGGCCGGCGTGCCGTCGCTCGGGTAGACCGCCACGCCGATGCTGCAGGTGACGAAGAATTCCTTGGTGCCGAGCATGACCGGCTGGGCCACCGAATCCATCAGGCGCTGCACGATGGCGCCCGACAGCGGCTCGTCGCGGTGCTCGGACAGGATCACGACGAATTCGTCGCCGGACAGGCGCGCCACGGTGTCGCTGTCGCGCAGCGCCGAGCGCAGGCGCGCCGCCACCGTCATCAAGAGCACGTCGCCGGCCTTGTGGCCCATGCTGTCGTTGACGAACTTGAAGCGGTCCAGGTCGATCAGCATGACCCAGACTTGCTGGCCGCTGCGGTTGGCCCAGGCCACCGCCTGGCCCAGGCGGTCCTGCAGCAGCGAGCGGTTGGGCAGGCCCGTCAGCACGTCGTGCTGGGCCACGTGGTGCACGCGCTGCTCGGTTACCTTGCGCGCCGTGATGTCGCTGCCGGTGCCGCGGTAGCCGGTGAAGCGGCCGTGCTCGTCGAACACCGGCTGGCCGTTGACGCAGAACCAGCGCTCCTCGCCGTCGTCGTCGATGACGCGGTACTCGAGGTTGCGGAACGGCGCATGCGCTTCCAGCGTGGCGCGGTGCTCGCGTCCCAGCTCGTTGTCGGCCAGTGCCGGCACGTATTCCCAGCGCCGCTTGCCCAGCACGCGCTGGATGCCGACGCCGGACTTTTCCGTGAAGTCGCCGGTCACGGCGACGAAGCGGAACTGCTCGTCCTGCTCCCAGTACCAGTCGGACGACATCGCGACCAGCTGGCGGAAGCGCTGTTCGCTTTCCTGCAGCGCCCGTTCGGTGCGCTGGCGCGCCAGCACGTCGTCGATCAGGCGCTGGTTGGTCAGCTTCAGGTCGGCGGTGCGCTCGCGCACCAGTTGCTGGACTTTCCTGGTCCGTGCACCGGCAGCCTGCACGAACGCCGCCAGCAGCAGCGTGGACAGGGCGCCGCAGGCCAGCAGCAGCGTCGACGCCAGGTGGTCGCCCAGCCAGGGACGCGGCGCCGCGAGGGCCTCGACGGTCCAGTCCTGGCCGCCGACATTGAAAGTCTGCAGCGCGCGCCCCGTGTAGCCGCCCGCCAGCAGGCGCGGCGGTGGCGCCGCGACCGCGCCGGCGCGGGCCGGGTCGTGGTCGAACCAGGCCAGGCCGGCCGGCACCGGGACGGCGCCGGCATAGAAGCGCAGCAGGATGCCGTCGTCCGCCATCAATCCGGCGCGCCCCAGCGTGGTGCGCGCCAGCGGCGCGATGCCGATCACGGCGGACACCTCGCGCGCCGGGCGCCCGGGCGCGTCCGGCGCCGCCATCACGACCGAGAACGACGGTTGCGGCTTGCGGTCCTGGACCAGCTGCAGCAGGCCGGTGACGGCCGGCTTGCCGGTGGCGCGCGCGCGCATGGTGGCCGTCATGATCTCGCGGTTGTTGGTGACGTCCAGGCCGAAGGCGGCTTCGTTGCCGCGCATCGGCTCGGTGTATTCGATCGCGCGGTACCCGGCACGCCGTGGCGTCGGCGCCAGCCGTCCATCCCGTAGCTCGTGCAGTACCGTACCGGGAAGGATCTGTTGCAGCGATGCCTCGAACGCCGCCCGCTCGGCGTCCGGCACGACGCGGCGCAGGTTGAAGGCGCGGATGTAGGGGTTGCGCTCGAGCAACGGCGTCGTGAAGCTGCGGAACTGGGTGCGCGTGACCGGATCGACGGTGGCGAACAGTTGCCGGGTCACGGTCAGCACTTCCACTGCCTCGGCCATGCCCTGGCGCAGCGTGGCCGTGCGCACGTCGGCGGCCTGGGCGAAGCTCAGCGCCAGCTTGTCGAATTCGAGGCGGGCGACGGCGCCGGCCAGCACGGCGGTGGCCAGCAGGCCGCCCCCGAGCGTGAGGGCCGCCGCGGGCGTGATCGAGAACGGCAGTCGGCGACGCGACATCCAGCGATTCCTATGGGTTGCAGGGGGCGATGCGATCCAAGGCCCCGATGGTGAACTGCTTGCTTGAAAGCATGAAATGCGGCGCCAGTTTGTCATACAAACCCCGGTTTCCGCAAACAAAACGTCACGACGGGGGGCGATTGCCACCCCGGTGTGGCAGGGCCAGGACAGATCGCGCCGCGATCCAGGCCAGCAGCAGGCGCACGCCCAGCCGGTTCAGCCAGCCCGCGCCCAGGCCATGGCGGCGCGCCAGGCGGCGCAGCAGGCGCGCGGCCGGGGCCCGGTCGCCGGCGGCCGGGGCGGCGAGGGCGAACACGATGCGGTTGTTGCCGGCCACCTTGTCGAACCAGCAGGTGCGGCCCTCGAAGGCGGCGTCCAGCGCCGCCAGCACGGCGCCGTAGCGTGGATCGTAGGTGAACACGTTGGCGGCCAGCACGCCGCCGGGCCGCAGCGCGCGCCGGCAGCGGGCATAGAAGCGCGCATCGGCCAGGCGCGCGGGCAGCCCGCCGGCGTCGAAACCGTCCACCAGCAGCACGTCGGCCTGGCCGCGCAGGCCGGCGATCCAGTCGGCCGCGTCGGCATGGACCACGCGCAACCGATCGTCGTCGGGCGGCACCCGGAAGGTGTCGCGCAGCGCGATCACGTCGGCGCGCAGCTCCACCACGGTGATGCGGGCCGCGGGAAAGTGGCGGTAGCAGAACTTGGCCAGCGAGCCGCCGCCCAGTCCGACCATCACGATGTGGCGCGGGCGCGGGCGCGGCGCGAACAGCGCGAAGCCCATCATCGCGCGCAGGTAGGCCAGGGTCAGCGCGTGCGGGCGCGCCAGCGACATTTCGCTCTGGATATCGCCGGGCGCGAATTCCAGCGTGCGCCGTCCGCCCCGCGTGCGGACCAGCGGGGAGGGATCGGGCTGTCGGTGGCTGGGGCTGGCGGGCATCGCGTCACTATACGACATGGCGCCGGCCGCGCGGTAGATGCTGAAAGGCAACTTGTTGTCATGGATGGGTTTCTGATAAGCTGGCCGCCGTCAGCACGACGGAGACCGCATGTTCCTCGACCATCCCAGGATGTCCGCCACCAATGGCCATACCGAACCCGACCGCATCGAGCGGCTGGACCGCGTGTACGGCTATGCGATGGCGCTCGCGGATGCGGACGGCGACGCGGCGTTCGTCGACAAGCTGACCCAGATCCACGACCACAAGGGCACCCTGATCGTACTCTGGCACGAGCCGCCCACCGAGGCGGAAAAGGACTACTGGACGCGCGCCTGGGCCAGCCGGGTCGGCGACGGCACCCGCGCGGTCGAACACGAATTCTGAGGGCGATGGACTCCACCACGATGGTATTGGCGCTTGCGCTGGGCAACCTGGCCTTGTGCGCCACCCTGTTCTTCTTCGAGCAGGCCCCCGGCCGCCAGGCGGCGCTGTCGCCCTGGGGCTGGGCGCGCCTGGTCCAGACCGCGGCCTGGCTGCTGCTGGCCATCGGCGGCAGCGGCGTGGTGCCGGAAGGCCTGGCGCTGCCGGTCGCGTATGCACTGCTGTTCGCCGGCGTGGCCTGGGAGACCGGGGCGCTGTGGGAGCGCGCCGGCAAGGCGCGCTGGCGCCGCACGGTGGTGCCGCTGCTGGCGCTGGCGATCGGGGCGTTCCTGCTGTGCTGGCTGATCGACGAGGCCGGGCTGCGCGCCGTGGCGGCGTCGCTGATCCTGGGCGCCTTCTACCTGGCCGGCGCGGCGGCGCTGGCGCGCGGCTGGAAGGCGCAATCGCTGCTGCAGCGCTTCCTGGCGCTGGCCTTCGCCGTGCTGGCGCTGGCCGTCGGCGCGCGCGGTGCGCTGGTGCTGCTGGCCCCGGCCGGCTGGGGCTGGATGAACAACGAGCTGCTGCGCCAGTTGCACGGCGCCGCGCTCTACCTGCTGGCGCTGCTGGGCGGCTTCGGCTGGCTGCTGCTGGCGCGCGAACGCCTGCAGGACGAGCTGGCGCGCCAGGAGGTCGTCGACCCGCTCACCGACGTGCCGAACCGGCGCGGCTTCTTCCAGGCGCTGCTGCCGTGGATGGCGCTGGCGCGCCGTCCGGGCCAGCCGACCTCGCTGGTCGTGTTCGACTTCGACGGCTTCAAGCGCATCAACGACGGCTACGGCCACCCGGCCGGCGATGTCGTGCTGTCCAGCCTGGTCGACACCTGCAAGCGCCAGCTGCGCGACAGCGACCTGCTGGGCCGCGTGGTGGGCGTGGAATTCGCGATCCTGCTGCCGCGCACCAACCCGGAAGACGCCGCCATGGTGGCCGAGCGGGTGCGCGCGGCGATCGAGGCGCAGCGCGTCAAGACCGAGCGGGCGATGATCTCGCTGACGGCCAGCTTCGGCGTGACGACCATCCGCGCCGACGACAGCACGGTGACGCTGCTGGCGCGCGCCGACGAGGCCATGCAGGCCGCCAAGCAGGCCGGGCGCAACCGCGTGGAAGTGGCGCCGCCGCCGGCGTTGCCGCAGGCGGCCGAGGACTGATCAGGCCGCGTCGTCGATCACCCACTGGCGCCAGCGCTCCTGGATGGCCAGCAGGTGCGGCGCCGGCTGGCAGGCGCACCGGCACAGGTCGCCTTCGAGGGCAGGGCGGCGCCCGTTCTCGCTGACGGCCAGGCGCGCACCGGTGCAGGCGATGCGGCCTTCCTGCCCGCAGGCCGGGCATTCGACCAGGTCGCCCTCCAGCGCGCACGGCACCCCGTCCAGCGTCATCGTCGAACTGGCGGTCACGACCTTGCCGCCGGCATCCGTGCCGGCGCCGAGCGTGATGTAGCAGCGCTTGCGCATCCTGTTCTCCCCTTGGCGAAAAGGGCCAATGTAGCGAGTGCCGCAAGGGAGGTGTTTGAGCGAGCGCAACTTTCATGCCGCAAGCGGCGCATGCGGACGTTTTTCACTTCGGATGCCGGCGCGCCTTCCGACACTGCGCGAAATCGACTATATTGTTTGGTTTGTTTGACGAGGAGATTTCGATGGCGAGGACGACTGCCGCCAAGGGCGCCGCAAGACCGGCCGCGAAGGCTGTGAAGGCCGCCGGCACCACCCGGGCGTCCACCGCCAGGCCGGCCGCGGCGGCGCCGAAGGCCGTGGCGAAGACCAGGGCGGTAGCCAAGCCTGCAGCCAAGCCTGCAGCCAGGGCCGCCGGCAAGCCCGCGAGCAAGCCTGCCGGCAAGCCGGCTACGCCGGCCCGGCTGGCGAAGGAGGCGGCAAAGGACGTGGTGCGCGGCCTGGCCGGCAAGGGCAGGGAGAAGGGCAAGGACAAGGACAAGGACAAGGACAAGGACAAGGCGGCGGCGCGCCCCGAG
>DAMAFT010000247.1:0-6681 GCA_031995805.1 Massilia sp. | reverse complement strand
TTCTACCAGGCCTGCGCCGACTGCCTGGGTCCGGACGGCATCATGACGGCCAATGTGTTCGGAGACTTTGCCAGCTACGACAAGAACTTCCTGGCGATGGAAGGCGCGTTCGACGCCGTCGTCTGGCTGCCCGAGGTGCACGACGCCAACATCGTCGTCATCGCGTTCAAGCAGGCGCCGGACATCGACTTTTCGGCGCTGTACGAGCGCGCCGGCGAGATCAAGCGGCGCTACAACCTGCCGGCCAAGGACTGGGTCAACGGCCTGAAGGAGTGGATGCGCGACCACGCGGGCTGAGGCCCGCCGACGCTCAGCGCCGCTCGCGCCACCACAGCCCCAGCATGGCCAGGACGAACGCCAGCCCGAACGGCGAGTCCGGCAACGCGCGCCGCACCGGCGCGGCCGGCACCGGCGTGCGCGCCGCATAGCGCGCGCTGGCGTCGCGCCGTTCGCTGCGCTGCCACAGCGGCCAGTCGCCCGGTGCATACACGTAGACGCGGCCCTCGGCCGCTGCGGCCACCGCGCCGGCGACGGTGCGCATGCGCAGCCAGCCAGCCGTCTCCGGCCACACGGCGACGCAGGCGGTATCCACGTCGCCGGGACGGCGCCGCCAGGCCAGCGTTTCCCGCAGGTCCGGGAACGCCACCTCGCCGTGCACGCCGCGCGCGCACACGGCCAGGCGCTCGCGCGGCAGCGGCATCTCCTGCGGATCGAGCCAGGCGACATCGCGCGCGCGCCGCACCTGCAGGCGGTCGAGCGTGTCCTGCCACCACAGCGCCAGCCGGCGCGGCTGGGCGATCGCGTGGCGGTGCCAGTCGCCCACGCCCAGCCAGCCGATGCGTCCGCGCTGCCAGTCGCGCGTCCACAGGCCGTCGGCGCCGCGCCATGCGCCCGCCGCGGCGGCATGCGGCGCCAGCGCGCCGGAGGTCATCGGCAACACCGTGCCGACGGTCTTGCCGGCCGGCTGCGGCGCCAGATGCAAGTCCAGGCTGCGCGACCATTGGCCGGCGTCGCCCGCGTTCGCGCCCAGCACCAGCAGCGACGCGCCCTGCGCCACGCGCGCCAGCAGCGCCTTGCGCGCCGGTTCGCCGGCGCGCTCGAACCAGGCCGCGTCGACGATCTCCAGGTCCGGCTGCGCGATGTCCTCGCGCGCCGTCTCGGCGCGCTGCAGCCGGCGTCCCAGTTCGACCTGCCAGTCGATCAACGCGTCGCTGGCGGCCAGCAGGTCGTCCAGCACGCGCAGGTCGAACGAGGGCGCGCCGAAGCGGCCGCGCACCCGCAGCGGTAGCGGTGCTTCCACCACGAACGGCACCGGCCCTTCGTCGACGATTCCGCCGGCCGCATCGAGCAGGCGCGCGCGCAGCACCAGGCTTTCCGCCAGCGGCGGCAGCCATTGCACGGCAAGCGTGCCCTCCCCTTTCGCTTCGGCCAGCACCTGGCCGTTCTCTGCCAGCAGTTGCAGGCGGCCGGGCGCGCGCCAGGTGCGCTCCAGCGTCAGGCTGAACATGCGGCCCAGCGCGAGCGTGCGCGGGAACACCAGCCGGAGCGCCGGGGTCGCCGGCGCCTTCCAGTCCAGCGGGCGCGCCGGCAGGTCGTCCCATTGCGCCGCGCGCAGGCCGTCGCCGTCCAGGCGCAGCGTGCGTACGCCATCCAGTGCCTGCGCCGCCGGCGGCGCCTGCATCGACACGGCCAGCGTCTTGCCTTCATCGTCCGGCAAGGCGATGCCATCGAAGGCCCCGACGACGCCGGCCAGTGCGCTACCCGCCGCCAGCGCCAGCAAGGCATCCGTCCAGCGCCGGCGTGCCAGGTAGAGCGCGGCGCTCGCCAATCCGATGGCGCCGGGGGCGATGGCGAGCCAGTTCATCGTTCTCCTCCGCGCAGCGCCTTCGCGAACGGCGTCTCGACCGCCGGCGTGGCCTGCAACAGCACCGGCGCATCGACTATGGCGCCGCGCAGCCAGGCGCGCAGCACGGGACGCGCCTCGGCCCGGCCGTCGGCCACGTCCTGGATCGCGCGCTGGGCGGCCAGCCGGCGTTCGTCGTCGCCGATGCGTTCGCGCACCCAGTCGTGCGCCGTGCGCGTCCACAGCGCCGGCAGCGGACCGTCGCCGCCGAGCGCCTGCACCAGCGCGCGCAGCTGCGCCGGCACCGCCTCGGCGGGATCGTCCTGCCTGCGCCGGTAGCTGGCCGCATCGGCCAGGTCGCCGCTCATGCGCTTGTCTTCCTTGATCGGGGGCGGGGTGAACGCCGTCTTGTGCAGGTAGATGCGCTCGGACTGCTGCAATTCCTTGATCGCTTCCAGCGCCTTGTGCTCGGGCGCCAGCGCCGTTCCCGGCTGGATCGCGCGCAGCGACTTCTCGGCATCCCACATGGCCGCCAGCGCGCGCCGCAGCAGCGCCTTGGTCTTGTCGTCGAACAGCGTCGCGTTCTCGGCCTGGTCGTGGGCGTGGCCGAAGGCGTGCAGCACGTCCTGCTTGCCATGGCCGCCGTCACCGTCATGGTCGTCATGGTCGTCGTGCTCGTCCTTGCCGAACAATGTCGACTCTTCTCCCAGGAACTGGCCGTAGCGGCGCCGCAGCGCGGCCTGGTCGGCGGCGATCGTTTCGCTGCGCTCGCGCGCCGCGGCCGGGTCCATCTTCCTGTTGCGCATGTCGGCCACCAGTTGTTCGGTATCGATGATCACCTGGCGCTGGCTGCGCAGGCTTTCCGGCTTGACCAGCACGGGCAGCGCCGCCGTGTCCTCGTCCTGTTCCGACGGCGGCGCCGGCAGGCGCAGCGTGTAGGTCGGCGACTGCACCGTGTGCGGCGGCGTCGCATTGTCGCTGGCGCGCACGAAGAGATACAGCTCGTCGCCCGGCTCCATGCCCAGCTCGGCCAGCGCCCACGTGCGGCGCCAGTCGCGCCGGCGCGGATCGCTGGAGGCCGGCAGCGGCAGCTCGCGGTCGCTGAAGCGGATGTTCTCGCCGCTGCCGCGCGCCAGCGTCAGGTGCAGGACGGCCTGGGCGACGCGGTAGTCGTCGCTCACGCTCACGGCGATCGCCGCGCTTCCGGCATCGCGCGCCAGGTCCTTGACCATCTCGGTCGGCTGCGTCACCACGATCTCCGGCGGCAGGTCCGGCACCACCTTCAAGGTGTAGCGCGCGCCGCGCCAGCGCCAGAACACCGACTCGGTCGCGATCCAGCGCGCGCAGGCGCGGCCGGCCTGCAGGCGCGTACCGTCGCTCAGCTCGAGCGTTTCAAGCGCCTCGGACGATCGCGCCGGGTCGTCCAGGCACCATTCGACCACGGTCTGCTGCGGCGCCTGCAGGTCGCGCGGCGCCTGCACGGACGGGGCGATGCCGGTGTAGCGCGGCGGCGCCAGCTTCACGCGCAGCCCGGCATGGGTCGCCGGCGCCGCGTTCGCGCCGGCGTGCGGCGCCGTTGCCGCCGCATCGGCCGGACGCTGCCACGCCGCCAGTCCCCAGGCCAGGCCGGCCAGCGCCAGGCTGCCGGCCAGCCACGGCAGGCCGAAGGCCACGCGCCCGGCGACGATGGCGCGCAGGCGACGCGCGTCCAGGGCGGCGTCGACGCGCGCCAGCAGGCGCCGGCGCTGCAACTGCGCCAGCGGCGACGCGGCCTGCACCAGCAGCGGCGCGCTGTCTTCCATCTCGGGGACGGCGGCGTCGATCCAGCCGGTCCAGCCCTGCGCCACGCGGCGCTGCAGGCGCAGGCCGTCCCAGGCACAGAACGCCGTCCAGGCGACCAGGCCGGGACCGGAGCGCAGCGCCAGCCAGGGCAGCGCGCCGGCCGTCCACATCAGTGCGCGGCGCAGCAGCGCGGCGCGCCACAGGCGACTGGCGACATGCGCGGCGATGTCAGCGTCGGCGGACATGGGTCAGCATCCTTTCAAGGGCAAACAGGACCACCAGCAGCAGCGCCAGCCACCCGCGCAGCGCACTCTCCACGTCGCCGGCCGCAACCGGCGCGCCGCCATCCGGCGCCAGCGTGCGGGGCGGCGCGGTGAAGGGTTGCGGGCCGTCGTGCAGGCGCTGCCAGTCCGACAGCAGCAGGCGCGCCGCCCCGGCATCCGGCGGCGGCCAGCCGGCGGCGCTCCACAGGCGGCCGCGCGGCGTGTCCAGGTAGCGCATGCCGTCCACCTGCGGTGCGCGCGCCAGTTCGGGAAAGCCGGACGCATCGGCGACCCACCACAGCGGCGCGCGCAGGCCGGCCGGCGGCGCCTCGGGGCGGTCCCATACGACCAGCTGCGTGCGCGGTCCGGCATCCGCCTCGACGACAACGCGCAGCGGCCCGTCGACGGCGCCGAACAGGCGCCGCCACGCCTGCGGACGCGCGCTGAACACGGCGACGCGGCGCTCGGCCGGCGCCGCAGCGGCAGCCGGCGCCGGCGCGCTGCGCAGGATCACCCCGTGGCGAAAACCCGGCAGCCCGGCCGGCATGGACACGTCGCCCACCACCAGCAGGCGCGCATCCGCGGCGAATTCGGCCTCGTGCGCATGGATCCAGCGGACCGCGTCGCGCCCCGGCAATACCAGGCGCGGCGCGTCCTGCAGGCCGGCCGCGCGTGCCTCGCGCTCGACCAGGGCGGGTTCGCTGCCCGGCACCACCAGCACGGCCGAACCGCGCCACGGCCATACCGGGTCCGCCAGCAGGGCGATCGCCGCCAGCAGCAGCAGGCAGCGCAGCAATAGCAGGAGCGGATCGCTCCACGACCAGGTGCGCCGCTGCAGCGGCTCGGCCCTGGGCAGGAAGCGCGCCGTGGCCAGCGGCGCGCTGCTCGCCTGCTCGCGCTTCCTGCGGTGCCACAGGACCGGCAGCAGCAGCACGGGCAGCGCCCACCACCACAGGCTCGCGTTCATCGGCCACCGCCCCGGCGCAGGAGCGCGCGCAGCACCTCGGCCGGCGCCTGCTCGATGCGCGCCTGCACCAGCGGCAGGTCGTGGCGCCGGCATTGCCGGGCCACGTCGTCGAAATGCGCTTCACGGTTGCGCAGGTAGCCGGCGCGCAGGTCGCGTCCGAAGCGCATGGTGCCTTCTCCGCCTTCCGGGTCGCGGTAGGCCAGCTGCGCATCGAAGCTGCCGTCCACCTCGGCCTGCGTGTGCAGGCACAGGGCGCGCACGTCGTGGCGCATGGCGCGCAGGCGCAGCAGCGCCGCCGCCAGCGGCGACGGCCAGTCGAGGAAGTCGCCGGCGGCGCACACGACGGCCGGCGCGTGCGCGAAGTGCAGGCTGGCGCGCAGCGTGTCGCCGTCGGGCA
This sequence comes from Massilia sp., assembly GCA_031995805.1. GTDB lineage: Bacteria > Pseudomonadota > Gammaproteobacteria > Burkholderiales > Burkholderiaceae_D > Telluria. The sequence goes on along the minus strand of DAMAFT010000247.1, from coordinate 1,429 downwards.
GGCTGCCGGCGGCGCCGGCTTCTTCGAGGCGCGCCAGCACGCGCTGCAGCTGGCGCGGTCCGCGCAGCGCCGGTACCAGTTGCGCGCGCGCGCCGCTGCACACGACCAGGCCGAAGGCGTCGCCCTGGCGCTGGGCGATCGCGGCCACGCAGCCCAGCAGCAGCCTGGCGTAGCCCAGCTTGGTCAAGCCCGCCACCGAGCGGCTCGGCTCCAGCATCGAGGCGCTGGCGTCCAGTACCAGCCACACGGCCACGTGGCTGTCGCGTTCGGCCTCGCGCACGAAATAACGGTCGGCGCGCGCCATCAGCTTCCAGTCGACGCGGCGCCACTCGTCGCCCGGCACATAGGCGCGGTATTCCGAGAACTCGACGCCGGCGCCGCGTTCGCGCCCGGCGTGGATGCCGTGGCCGAGTCCCGCCAGCACGTGGCGGATCGCCAGTGCCAGCTTGCCGGTGTGCGCGGCCAGCGCCGCAGTTGCCAGCACGGCGCTTTACTCGGCGCGCACGCCGGCGGCGAGCGCGGCCAGGATGTCGGCGATGGCGACGCCGTCGGCCTCGGCCTCGAAGTTGCGCAGCACGCGGTGCGCCAGCACCGGCAGCAGCATGGCGCCGATGTCGTCGCGGGTGACGGCCAGACGGCCATGCATCAGCGCGCGCGCCTTCGATGCCAGCACCAGCGCCTGGCCGGCGCGCGGTCCGGCGCCCCAGCCGATGTGCTTGCGGATCGCTTCCACCGGCGAATCGGCCGGCCGGGTGGCACGCACCAGGCGCGTGGCGTGGCGCAGCATGGCGTCCGAGATCTCGATGTCGCGCACCAGCTGCTGCAGGCGCAGCAGGGCGGCAAAGTCCATGGCCGGCTGGGCATCGGCCAGGCCGGCGTGCGTGGTCGCGCCGACCATGGCGATTTCCTCGTCCTCGGTCGGGTAGCCGACGTCGATGCGCAGCAGGAAGCGGTCGAGCTGGGCCTCGGGCAGCGGGTAGGTGCCGGCCTGCTCGATCGGGTTCTGCGTGGCCAGCACGAAGAAAGGCCGGGGCAGCGCATGCGTCTGGCCGGCGAAGGTGACCGACCGTTCCTGCATCGCTTCGAGCAGGGCCGACTGCGTCTTGGGCGGCGCGCGGTTGATCTCGTCGGCAAGCAGCACCTGGGTGAACACGGGGCCGGGCTGGAAGCGGAACACGCGCTGGCGCGTGGCGGCATCCTCTTCCAGGATCTCGGTGCCGACGATATCGGAGGGCATCAGGTCGGGCGTGAACTGCACGCGCCGGAACTGCATGTCGGTGGCCTGGGCCAGCGACTTCACCAGCAGCGTCTTGCCCAGTCCGGGCACGCCCTCGACCAGCGCATGGCCGCCGCCCAGCAGGCAGGTGACCAGCAGGTCGATCACGTCCTTCTGGCCGATGATCACCCGGCCCATGCTGGCCTTGAGCGC
>DAMAFT010000246.1:0-6709 GCA_031995805.1 Massilia sp. | reverse complement strand
CGACGTCGAGGATGGTGAACGGGAACGGCGCCTCGATCGCGTCGAGCAGCGCGCCGATGTTCTGGCTGACGTCGTGGTCGATGGTGCCGAAGAAGAAGCGGCGCGCGCAGCGGTCGTAGTGGTGCAGCGTGCGCCGGGCAATGTCGTGGAAGTCCTCGTCCATGTGCGCGGCGGTGAAGTGGATGTCGGGCCCATTCTAGGCCCGGCATCCGCGGCGCCGGCGCAGCTTACGACGAGGAAATTACCAGACGCGCACGCGCTGTTCCGGCGCCAGGTACAGCTTCTGGCCCGGCTGCACGTCGAACGCCTGGTACCAGGCATCCAGGTTGCGCACGGTGGCGGCGCGGTACTGCGGCGGCGCGTGGCCGTCGGTCAGGATGCCGCGCCGCTCGGCCGCCTCGCGCGCCTTGTTGCGCCAGCTGTGGGCGAAGCCGGCGAAGAACTGGCGGTCGCCCTCTTCCCCGGCCTTGGCGTCGGCGGACTTGTAGGCGTCGTAGGCAGCGGCCAGGCCGGCCAGGTCGGCCAGGTTTTCCGACAGCGTCAGCTGGCCGTTGACGGCCAGGTCCGGGAACGGTTTGTAGTCGTTGAACTGGGCGACCAGCTTTTGCGAGGCGGCCTGGAAATGCGCCAGGTCTTCCTTGGTCCACCAGTCGCGCAGGCGGCCCTGGGCGTCGAACTGGGCGCCCTGGTCGTCGAAGCTGTGGCTGATCTCGTGGCCGATGATGGCGCCGATCGCGCCGTAGTTGGCGGCGTCCGGCGCCTTCGGGTCGTAGAACGGCGGCTGCAGGATGGCGGCCGGGAAGTTCAGCGCGTTCTGCAGCGGCAGGTTGACGGCGTTCACGAGTTGCGGCGGCATCGCCCAGGCGCTGCGGTCCGGCTTGCGGTGCAGTTCCGCGACCTGCTGGCCATAGCGGAAGGCCTCGGCGCGCATGGCGTTGCCGAAGGCGTCGTCGGCGGCCACCTTCAGGCCGTCGTAGGATTTCCATTTGTCCGGATAGCCGACGCCGACGTACAGGGTCTTCAGCTTTTGCTGGGCCTGGGCGCGCGTGGCCGGCGCCATCCAGTCGAGCTTCTCGATGCGCTTGCCGAAGGCGGCGACGATGTTCGTTACCATCTGCTGCAACTGCTTCTTGTTATCGGCCGGGAAATACTTGGCCACGTACAGCTTGCCGACCGCCTCGTCCATCGCGGCATTGGTCGCGCCCAGCGCGCGCTTCCAGCGCACCGACTGCTGCGGCGTGCCGCTCAGCGCCTTGCCGTAGAACGCGAACGCCTGGTCGGCGAAGGCCTTCGGCAGCACGCCGGCCATCTGGTTGATGCGGTGGAAGGCCAGCCAGTCCTTCCAGACGGCCAGGTCGATCTTGTCCACGAGCGCGGCCTCGCCGGTCACGGCGGACGGGTGCCAGACGATGAACTTGTCCTGGTCGGCCAGGCGCGCCGCCTTGAAGAAGGCGTTCCAGTCCAGGCCCGGGGCCTTGCTCGCGAAATCCTTGCGCGTCCAGGCATTGTCGGCCTTGAGCACGTCGGCCGAATCGGCGCGGCTGGCGTGGGCGGTGGCGATGTCGACCTCGAGCGCGAACACCTTGGCGGCGCGCGCCTCGGCATCGGCATGGCCCGCCAGCTTGAGCATGGCGGCGATGTGCTGCTGGTACTGGGTGCGCAGGCCGGCCATGCGCTCGCTGGCATCCAGGTAGTAGGCGCGGTCGGGCATGCCCAGGCCGCCCTGCAGCAGGTAGGGGCGGTTCTTGTCGGGCTCGTGCAGGCCCTGTGCGACCCACAGGCCGAACAGGTTCTCGGTGGCGAAGTCGGTATTGTTCAGCGGATCGACGTCGGCCCGCAGCGATTCGCCCAGCGCGCGCGCCAGGTCGGCGCGGGTCTTGATGGCGTCGATCCGTGCCAGCACCGGCTTGAGCGGGGCCGTGCCCCTGGCCTCGATGGCGGCCTCGTTCATGTAGGCGCCGAAGTAATCGCTCACCTTGCGCGCCTCGGCGCCGGCGCGCTTGTCGGCCGCCGTGTCCTCGATCAGCTTGACGATGCGCTGGTTGGTCTGTTCGGCCAGGTTGGCCATCGCGCCCCAGCTGCTGCGGTCGGCCGGGATCTCGGCCTGCGCCAGCCAGTCGCCGTTGGCCCAGGCAAAGAAATTGTCGCCCGGGCGCAGCGCCTTGGCGTCCGCTTGCGCCGCGGTGGCCTTGGCATCCGCTTGCGGCGCGGCCTGCGCGCCCGCGAACGCGGGGGCGCAGGCGAGCGTGGCCCCGCACAGGGCGAGGGCGATGGCGGTCTTGATCGGCGTCCAGCTGGTGTTCATGGTGTCCTTCGCGGATGATGGTATCGGACCATTGTAGTAAGGCCGCCCGGGGCTTGCCAAGCTTTACACGGTGCGCGAGCGATGATTGCGGATGCAATCCAATTGTGCGCCGGCCATCCAGAAACTTGACGAAAATTCATCGACAAAATAATTTCAAAAAATATGTAAAAAACCCCTAAAGTTCTCCGCAGCCCATCCGTTAAAGACTGACAACCGGCAATCCGGCCGGCGTTCGAGATACTGGAAACAGCCATGACGTCCAACGAAGTCCTCGCCATGTACGAAAACATCGCCGCACTGAGCGGCCGCATGGCCAGCGCCGCCGTCGAGGGCGACATGGAAACCCTGGCCCGCCTGGAAACCCAGTGCGCGATCCACGCCGCCGCCGCCCGCAACGGCGTGCCGCCCCTGGAAGGCGCCCAGCGCAAGCGCAAGATCGACCTGCTCAAGCAGATCATGGCCAACGACCGCGCCGTGCGCGACGTCACCGAGCCGTGGATGGGCCAGCTCGACCGCGCCATGAGCCCGGCCCACTAAGCTTACTGCTGCATTGCCGGCCCGCGCCGGCGCCATCAGCCCCTGCCGACCGGCGCATGCCGGCGCCAGGGGCTTTTTGTTGCGCCCTCAACCCGGCCAGGCCGCGCGCAGCAGCGCCGCCCCGGACGCCAGCAGCATCAGGTCGACCAGGCCGCGGAACGCCGCCGGCGCCAGCTGTTGCACGAACGGCTTGCCGCAGGCGGTGCCAAGCAGGATGCCGGCACCGACCAGGCCGCCCTGCAGCAGGATGGGCGCCGGCAGCGCGCCCTGCGCCGCGAAGGTGCCGGTCTTGCCGGCGTACAGCAGCAGCGCGCTGGCCGCCTCGGTGCCCAGCAGCGCGCCGCCGTCCAGGCCGTAGGCCAGGAATACCGGCACGCTGAGCGGCCCGGTGGACAGCACCAACCCGGTCAGGAAGCCGATGGCGCCGCCGCAGGCGCCCAGTTGCGCCAGGCTCAAGCGCCAATGCGCCCCGGCCAGCCGCCGCCGCAGCGGAATCATCGACAGGAAGAACAGGCCCAGGCCGGCGTCGATGACGCCGTCCGGCAGGGCCAGCAAGGTATGCGCGCCCAGCGCCGCGCCGGGCACGCCGGCCAGCGCATATGCCCCCGCCGCGCGCCAGTCGACCCGGCGCCACCAGACGCCGGCCCGGGCCAGGTTGCCGACGATGGCGGCCAGCGCCATCACCGGCACCGCCGCCTTGGGGCCGAAGGCGTGCACCAGCACGGGCAGCAGCAACAGCGACGACCCGGTCCCCACCACCCCGCTGAGGACGCCGGCGGCAAAGGCTACCGCCAGCACGACACCGATCATTTCCATGGCACGCCCCTCGAACCGAAAGCGCCACCGTAAACTGTTCGCCTGATTCATACTATCGATGATTTTTAACGCTAACTGACAGGAAAACTCACGAATGGCCAAACGGCACCTGCCACCGCTGCACGCGCTGCGCATCTTCGAGACGGCGGCCCGTTCGCCCAGCCTGAGCGCCGCGGCCGAGGAACTGGGCCTGACGCACGGGGCGGTCAGCCGCCAGGTCGGGCTGCTGGAAGACTGGCTGGGGCAGCCGCTGTTCGCGCGCCAGGGCCAGCGCAGCGTGGCGACCGACCATGCGCGCGCATTCGCCGCCGAGATCAGCGCCGCCTTCGACCGCATCGGCGACGCCGCCGTGCGCTTCGGCCGCGCGCCGGCCACGCGCGTGGTACGGGTGAATTGCCAGGCCACCGTCGCCATGCGCTGGCTGGTGCCGCGCCTGCCGGCATTCCACGAACGGCATCCCGGCATCGAGATCGCGGTGGCGACGTCCAACAGCGACGACCTGCGCGCGCTGGCCGGCTTCGACCTGGCGATCCGGCGCGAACCGGTGGACAAGCCGGAATGGCGCCACATCGAGCGGCGCCCGCTGTTCGTGGAACAGCTGACGTTGCTGGCCGCGCCGGCGCTGCTGCAGCAACTGCCGCTGGCCGCGCCGCAGGACCTGGCGCAGCACGTCTTCGTGTCGGCGCAGACGCGCGCCGGCGAATGGGAGCGCTGGCTGGCCGCGGCCGGCCTGGACGGGCTGGCGCCGCGCCGCCGCCAGCGCTTCGACCACTACCACGTGGCATTGCAGGCGATCGTCGACGGCATCGGCGTGGGCATCGGCGGCCTGCCGACGCTGGCGCACGACGTGGCCCGCGGACGGCTCGTCGCGCCCTTCCCGGTCGTGGCGCCGGGCAGCAGCTACGCGGTATGGGTGGCGCCCGACGTCGACAAGTCGCAGCCGCTGAACGTGGTACTGGACTGGCTGGAACGGGAGGCGGCCGGATGAAAAAAACCCGCGCGGCGGCGGCCTGCGCGGGTTTTCGGGGGTGGCGGGACGGCCATGCCGTCCCACCCGAATGGAGAGAGCGAATACCAGGCATCCCCTGGCATCGCCTCTTGCCGGTTGCATCCGGCGTCCTCCTGCACACTGTCGGCAGGCGGACCGCTTCCGGGGACAGGCGCTTCCTCAGCGATCATCCGGTTCCCGCGCCACGCTATCGGTGGTGGCTGCGCCGGATCCTGACCCGTTTTCGTGAACAAAAAGTTCACATGGGAATCAGCATAGCGCAAAACAGTCGACTTGTATAGATGACTTTTCCATATGCTTATTCCAGCGTCGGCTCCGCCTCGCGCGCCGGTTCCTGCGGCGCCGCCGCCGGCCGGTTGCGGGCAGCGAAACGCTCCTTCAGCTTGTCGAACGCGCCCGGTTCGCCGGGGATGTCGACGTTGGGCACCTTGCGCCGCCGCGCCAGCCAGGCCGCCGCGCCGCCGCCGAGCGCCAGCAACGCGCCGGCGCCGCCGATCCAGCCCCAGGGCAGGCCCGCGTCGGCCTCCGCCGGCTTGTCCTTCGGCTTGCGCGGGACCAGCGGCTTGATCGAGGAGATCGGCTTCGGCGCGGCGGGCTTGGCTTCGGGCTTGGCTTCCGGCGTCTCCTCCGGCTTGGGCGCCCCGGCTTCCGGCTCGGGCTCGGGCTTGGCGTGCGCCGCGTCCTTCCCGGCTTCCTGCGGCTTCGCCCCGTCCTTCTTCGCCTCGTCCTTTTTCGCCTCGTCCTTTTTCGCCTCGTCCTTCTTCACCTCTTCCTCGTTTGCCTCTTCCTTCTTCGCCGCTTCCTTGCTTGCAGCCTCCTTCGGCGCCTCGCCGTGCGCCGCCTGCGCAGCCGGCGCGCCCAGTTGCGCCTGCAGGCCCTTCACCCGCTCTTCCAGCGTGCCGATGCGCGCGCGCAATTCGGCATTCCGTTCGCCCAGCGCCGTGCAGGCCTTCGCTTCCTCGGCCGACTTCACGCAGGCGGGCGGATGCGATGGCGCATGCGCGAGCGCCGGCGGCAGCTTCGCGACCGGACGGGGCAGCTTCGGCGCCGGGGGTGCGGGTGCCGGGATGGCGGCCGGGACCGCTGCCGGCGGCTTCGCGATCGGCAGCGGCGGCTTCGGCACGGGCGCGGACACCGCCGCCGCGGCCGGCACGGCCGCCGGAGCGGGCGCCGGCGCCGGCGCCGGCGGCACCACCGGTGGCGCCGGATTCGGATCGGGCGTCAGCCACAGGGTTGCCAGGCGCACCACGCGCTGGCCCTTGTCGACCAGTTCCAGGTACACATGCAGGTGGTCCGCGTTCACCGGCAGCAAGGTGGTGACGTGCACGGCCTGGCGGCCGTCGCGCTTGACCACCGACAGGTTCATCATCGACAGCACCTTCGGCATGGCGATGCCGGCGCCGTTGTAGACCTCGGGGCTGGCCAGGCGTACCTGCACGGGCGTGGACGGGTCGTCGACCGCCGTCAGTTCGATGTCGGCGACCAGCAGCTGGCCGATGTGGGACGCCACTTTCGCCTCGCCCAGCTCGGCGGCGCAGGCGGGGGCGTGGACGGACGCCAGGCCGGCGCCGGCGACGGCGAGGCTGGACAGGATGCGGGAAAATCGGCGGGTGCGGCGGGCCATGGAGGTCGGAAAGTGGAGGCTTCAGCGTCATTAACGGCGCTTGCGGTACACTCTTTAGTCCAAGTCCCCCTCAACCTAATAGCAGGAAACAGGAAACGTTCATGGAAAACAGGATCGAGAAAGACAGCTTCGGCCCGATCGAGGTGCCGTCCGGCCAATTGTGGGGCGCGCAGACCCAGCGTTCGCTGCACCACTTCCACATCTCGAGCGAGAAGATGGCGCCGGAACTGGTCGCCGCGCTGGCCCAGGTCAAGCGCGCCGCCGCCGCCGTCAACCGCTCGCTGCACAAGCTGCCGCAGGACAAGGCCGACGCCATCGTCAAGGCCGCCGACGAGGTACTGGAAGGCCGCCACCCGGGCGAATTCCCGCTGTCGGTCTGGCAGACCGGTTCCGGCACCCAGAGCAATATGAACATGAA
>DAMAFT010000245.1:0-6730 GCA_031995805.1 Massilia sp. | reverse complement strand
TAGGTGCCCGGCGGGACGACCGCCATGTACATGCCTTCCCAGTCGATGCCGTCGGCCGACACGGCGGCCGGCGCGGTCACGGGTGCGGGTGCAGGTGCGGCCGCGACCGGCGCGGGTGCCGCCGGTGCCGGCGCAGGCACGGCCGCGGGGGCGGCCGGCGCGGCGTCGTTGCCGGCGATCGCGTCCTTCAGCATGCTTTCCAGCTCGGCCGGCATCGGCGCCAGCTGGTCCGGCGTGGCGCCGTTGTTCAGGTCGTTGAGCTGGTCGGCCACGAAGCCCGACGCCTGCAGCGACGCCTCGATCGCGGCGGGCGTGACCGGGGCCGCGCCGGTGCGCAACGCATCGAACAGGTTCTCGGTCAGGTGGCAGGCGGCGACCAGCGCCGGCAAGCCCATGAAGCCCGCGCCACCCTTGATGGTGTGGAACGAGCGGAACACCGCATTCAGCGTTTCCTTGTTGTCCGGATCGCGTTCGAGGCGCAGCAGGTGTTCTTCGACATTCGCAGCCAGATCCATCGCCTCGACGACGAAATCCTTGAGCATTTCATCCATTAGAACCCCAGATCGGCAAGGAGATCATCGACACTGTCCTGGTCCATCGCCACGGTCGGCACCGACGGCCCCTGCATCAGCGGCTCCGGCGCTTCCTGCGCGGCTTGCTTCTGCGCCAGTTTTTCTTTCACCTCGGCCGGCGCGCTGTCGCGCAGCAGCTGGGTCAGTTCATTCTCGACCGTCTTGGTGATGATGACGACCTTCTTGATCAGCTGGCCGGTGATGTCCTGGAAGTCCTGCGCCATCATGATTTCCAGCAGGCGCGCCTTTTCCGCCTCGGTCGCTTCCGACACCAGCTGGGCGAACTGCTTCGAATCGCCGGCCAGCGACTTGAACTGCTCGATCGAGAGCTTGCCCGCGAACAGGTCGGACCAGCGGTTTTCCATTTCCTTGGCCTGCTTGGACAGCAGGTCCTGGGCCGGCATGCCGTCGTCCAGGGTGTTCAGCACCTTGTTGGCGGCCTGCTCGGTCAGGGTCGCCACGTATTCCAGGCGGTCCTGGGCGTCCACGATCTGGGACGAGGCCTCGGTCAGCGCCTTGTCGTAGCCCAGTTCGCGCAGCGAGTCGTGCAGCAGGCGCACGATGCCGCCGAGGCGCTCGTACATGCCTTTCGGCTCGTCGTCCGCGGCGTCGGCAACGGCGGCGGGGGCAGCGATGGGGGCAGCAGCGGGGGCGGCGGCGACCACGGCCGGCGCCGCGGCGGAGGCAACCTGGTCGAACAGCGCCTCCAGGTCGTCCATGTCGCCACTATCGCCACCGGCGGCGGGCTCGGGCACCGGCGCGGGGGCCGGGGCGGGAGCGGGCGCGGAGGCTCGCTGCGCTGCCACTTCCTCGAATAATGCGTCGAAATCGTCAGCGGCGTCGGTCATAGTCCCTACTTCTCCATAATGTAAATATCGCGATGATCTTCCGGAACCGCGAAAAGCCGCCGGGCGCCTTCGCGGGGCGCACCGCGCGGAGTCTTCGGAGCTCTTTGTACGGTACAGCTGCCGTCAATACGCTGACGGTACGGTTTTCCGAAGAGTGTAGCAGTGTGGTTGCCGTAGGTAAATCTTCTGTAAGAGCGCCGTTGTCGAATACGCAGTAAACTTAACCCCGCAACAATTATTTACAGCGCTTTCTGAATATTTTCACAAACCGAGTGTTGTATTTTTTTATCGCGGCCCGTTTTCATGTCAACCGTGTGACACGGAATGGAAGCGGAACAGAAGCGAACACATCGATGAGAAAGATCAAGGATTCGCATTCCGCGCCCACCGCGAACGCGGACTACAATGTCACGCAAGGGAGGACTCGCCATGTACCGGAAGATTCTGATCACCACGGACGGCTCCACGGTGTCGCAGCACACCGCCTGCGCCGGGGTCACGTTCGCGCAGCAGATGGGCGCCGAGGTACTGGCGCTGTTCGTCGCGCCGGAGTACCAGTACCCGGTCTACGTCGAGATCATCCCGCCGTCCTACCCCAGCGAGGAAGCGTACGTCGAGCAGATGCGCCGCACCGGCCAGCAGTACATGGACTCGATCATGCGCGCCGCCGAGCAGGCCGGGCTGCGGCATGCCTGCATGACGGCGTTTTCCGACGCGGCCGCGCTGAAGATCGTTGATGTTGCTGAAGAGCAACAATGCGACCTGATCTTCATGGGCTCGCACGGGCGCAGCGGCTGGGGCCAGCTGCTGCTCGGCAGCGTGACCAACAAGGTCCTGTCGCAGACGAGCAGGCCGGTCCTCGTGCACCGCCTGATCCGCGAACCCGGTTCCTGATCCTTGCGCCGGCGCCGGGACGCCCCCGTCCGGTGCAAAAAGACACGGCGAATATATTGCCTTTGTGATATTTTTCAATTTTGCGATTTTCGAATCCATGCCGGGGACATCCTTATGATTCGCATTGTCATCGCTGACGATCACACGATCATGCGCGAGGGCCTGAAACGCATCCTCGACGGCGCACTCGACATCGAGATCGTCGGCGAGGCCATCAACGGCTTCGAGGTCCTGTCGCTGGTGCGCCAGGGCGGCTTCGACCTGCTGCTGCTCGACCTGTCGATGCCGGGCCGCAGCGGCGTCGACCTGATCCGCCAGGTGCGCAGCGAGGCCCCCAAGCTGGCCGTCCTGATCCTGACGATGCACGAGGAAGAACAGTACGCCGTGCGCGCCATCCGCGCCGGCGCCCAGGGCTACCTCACCAAGGAAAGCGCCGGCACGCAGCTGGTCGGCGCCATCCGCAAGGTGGCGTCGGGCCGGCCCTACATCAGCACCGAAGTCGCCGAGCAGCTCGCGCTGAACATCATGGCGCCCAACGAGCAGTTACTGCACAAGCAACTCTCGGACCGCGAATTCGAGGTCTTTTCGCTGCTGGTGGGCGGCAAGTCGATCACCGAGATCGCCAACAACCTGCACCTGTCGGTCAAGACGGTAAGTACCCACAAGACCCGCATCATGCAGAAGATGGGCATGACCTCGCTGTCGGAAATGGTGCAGTACGCTGTCGCGCACCGCCTGCTGGCGCCCATGAAGGCCTGAGGGCCGGCCTGCCGGCCTGTCGACTACCGGAACGCCCGACGGCCCGGCCGCGGCGCCGTCGGCATCCATGCCACACCGCCTCCTCCCGGTCCCGGCACCCTCCGGCCAGCGAGGACGGCGGCGCCTGCGCGGCTTGCGCCCTTCCGCCATGCGGGCGTGATGCAGCGCAACAGGAAAATTCCTACAAGCTGACGCCCACTCCTACCTACACATTCAGCCGTTACTGATATGAATGCCAGACTCGTGTTGGCATACTGATTTCAGCGTTTCGACTTGCCTGTGGTCTATATCCGTGTCCGGCCAACCAGCATGTGCGCCTGCATCCGGGCGTGCCATGCCCGCCCATCGGGAAAGCCGCAGGACCTGATTCCCCAAAACCTGGAGATGAGTATGCAGTCCCAGCCAATGTCAGAACAACGCAACGCCTCCCCGTCGACCCTGCACTCGTCACAGATGGAAGCCGGGCGCCAGCGCCAGGGTCGCCTGTGGTCCAACCTCAAGGAAGTCTGCGACCTGCTCCACATCCCGGCCGCCGTGTCGATGAATACCGAGGAACTGCTGTTCCAGCACGTGCAGTTCAAGACGGGCCAGCGCGTCCACACCATCGGCCAGGCGTTCGACACCCTGTACATCGTCAACTCGGGCTTCCTCAAGACCGTGCTGATCGACGAATTCGGCAACGAGCAGGTGCTGAGCTTCCCCATGAAGGGCGACATGCTCGGCGTGGACGGCATCCACACCCGGCATTACGCCTCGGAAGCCGTGGCCCTGTCCGACTGCGACCTGATCCTCATGCCGTTCAAGAAGCTGACCGCCCTCGGTCGCGTGCATGCCGAACTCGAGAACCTGATGTACGGCGTGATGAGTCGCGAACTCGTGCGCGAGCAAGCCATGATCGGCATGCTGGGCGCCCTGTCGGCCGAGGCGCGCGTGGCCCGGTTCCTGATCTCGCTGGCCGAGCGCTTCGCCGCGATGGGCTATTCGAGCAAGCTGTTCAACCTGCGCATGACGCGCCACGAAATCGGCAGTTACCTCGGCCTGACGCTGGAAACGGTCAGCCGCACGCTGTCCGCCTTCAACGAGATCGGCCTGATCACGGTCGACCAGCGCACCATCGGCATCAAGGATCCCGAAGCGCTGAAGACGCTGCGGCGCCTGCCGCCGTCGCGCTCGCGCGCCAAGCAGAACGCCAAGCACAGGGCGGACGCGGATTCCGGCGACGGCCAGGTGCTGGCCACGGCGTAACGTCGCGCGGCGCGTCGAGTCCGGGTCGGGAGGACCCGCCGACTCGGCATTGTCCGCATCAGGATGTCTTCACCTGTTCTTGCAGCAATGTTCCGCTGCAATCCCACCTCGATTTCGCTTCAGTCGCGTGTCAGCACGCCATCGTTGACCTTTACGCGTTCGCCCGCGCGGAAGCCCGGATCGTTATCGAACGGGATGGTCTGGGTTGCGCCATTCTCGTAGCGCACGACGACGTCGAAGCGTTCGCCGCTGCGCGCATTGCGCTCGATGCTGCGTCCGGCCAGCGCCCCGCCGACGGCGCCCACCGCGGTCGCGGCCGTGCGTCCGCTGCCGCTGCCGACCTGGTTGCCCAGCAGGCCGCCGACGACGGCGCCGCCGACCGTGCCCAATGCGCCATTGCTGTCGGTACGCACGACGTTGACGGCTTCCACCGTGGCGCAGTTGGTGCAGTAGCGCGCCACCTGCTGGCGCTCTTCTCGGGGCGGCGGCGGCGGCGGCAGGTGGCGGTCGGGCGGCAGCGGACGCTCCTGCGCCGGGCCGCCGGCCAGCAGCGGCCGGCCCAGCGCCGCCGTCGTGTAGCGGCCGTTGGCGCGGATGGTGGCCGTCACCGGCGCGTCCGGGGCGATGCGGTCGTCGCGGCGGATCGTGTACAGGCCGCTGTATTCGCCCGGCCGCACCTCGGGCAGGGTGAGGATGTTGCGCGTGCCGGCGATCTGCACGTCGACCTTGGCGCCGGGCGTGCCGAACACGGTGAAGGTCAGCTCGTTGCCGGGGCCCAGGTTGTCGTTGCCGCGCACGTCGAAGCTGCGCACGTGGGGCACGCCGGCCAGGTCGCCCCGGTCCGCCGGTGCGCCGGGGCCGCGCACGATCGGCTCGCCCAGCACGCGGGTCGTCGTCACCTTGTTCAGGTGCAGGTTCGCGGTCACGCGGCTGTCCGGGCGGAGCCGGTCGTGCACGCCGATGGTATAGGTGCCCTGGTAGGTGCCGGGGCGGGTCTCGGTCAGGTGCAGGTTGCGCGTGGCGCCGTCGATGCGCAGCGTGGCGGAACCGCCGGGGCTGCCGTACAGGTCGAAGTTCAGTTCCGTGCCCGGTTCGAGCCGGCGGACTTCCTCGACGTTGAATCCTTCGATGCGCGGGGCCAGCGCGGACGCGCGCGGATGGTTCTGTGCGTGCGCGGGAGCGGGAACGGTCACCGACAGCAGGGGCAGCGCGGCGACCACGGCCGCTGCCAGGGTGTGGCGGGTTGTTGCCATGGCATCCTCCGGTAGACGAGTTGTCAATATGGCCAGCTTACGCCCCCGTCCTGGCCGGCTCGGTGCGTTACCCAACGCTGTGCACCGCTTCCCCCGACGTCACGTAGATGCGCTCCCCGGGCGCCGCGCGCACCGTATGGCCGCCCGTGAACGCCCCGAACGACGGCAGGATCATGCGCTGCGCGCCGACCACGAAACAGGGCAGGCGCAGGCTGTCGAAGCGCGTGGCCAGCACGTAGGCCGGATGCACGTGGCCGGCCAGCACGTAGCCGGGCGCCTCCTGTTCCAGTTCCGGGTGGTGGCAGAACGCGAACGGCCCCGCGACGTGCGGCTCGTCCACCAGCGCGATGTCGAGCGCCGCGGCCGGGTCGCCCGCATGCTTGTCGTGGTTGCCGCGTACCAGCGTGAGCCGCAGGTCGGCGCGGCGCGCGCGCCAGGCCAGCATGGCGTCCCGGGTGCCGGCCGCGTGCGCGGCGCGCGCGTGCAGGAAATCGCCCAGGAACAGCACGTGGCCGGCGCCGGTGGCGTCGACCAGCGCGTCGAGTCCGTCGAGGTTGTCGCTGGTGGTGCCGCGCGGCACCGGGATGCCCCAGGAACGGAACGCCGCCGCCTTGCCGAAGTGGATGTCGGCGACGACCAGCATGCGCGCGCGCGGCCAGTAGACGGCTTTCTGCGGCAGCAGCAGCAGCGGTTCGCCGGCCGGCGCGAGCGCGACGGCGCCGGCCGGGACGGGATCGATACTCATGCGGCGGCCGCCTTCTCGAGTTCGCGCACCATGCGCGCCACGCGGTCGGCCAGCTTTTCGGTGCTGACCTTTTCGCGGAAGCGCGCCACCATCAGCGGAAAGCCGAACGGCGTGGCGCGCTTGACCTCGCAGAAGGCGATGCGCCGTCCCTGCAGGTCGACCAGCGTGTCGCGCAGGCGCGTCAATTCCAGTTCCTGCTCCAGCACTTCGCGCTCGGCCTGCGTCAGCAGCAGGTTGCCGCTGTCGTGCTTGCGGAACACCTCGAAGAACAGCGAGGACGAGGCCTGTACCTGGCGCATCGACTTGTGCTGGCCGGGATAACCCTGGAATACCAGCCCGGCGATGCGCGCCACTTCGCGGAAGCGCTGCTGCGACAACTGGGTCACGTTCAGGCTGTCGAGCACGTCCTCCAGC
>DAMAFT010000244.1:0-6738 GCA_031995805.1 Massilia sp. | reverse complement strand
CGACCTGCTGGGTGATGGTCGAGGCGCCCTGGCGCGAGCCGCTGGTGGCGTTGTGCAGCGCCGCGCGCAGGATGCCCCAGTAGTCGACGCCGCCGTGCTCGTAGAAGCGGTCGTCCTCGATGGCCAGCACGGCCTTCTTCATCACGTCCGGGATGTCCTTGAAGTGCACCAGCGTGCGGCGTTCCTCGCCGAATTCGCCGATCAGGACGTTGTCGGCCGTGAAGATCCGCAAGGGCATCTTGGGCCGGTAGTCGGTCAGCGTGTCCAGCGCGGGCAGGTTCGGATACGCCATCGCCAGCGCGAACACCACCACCAGCACGCCGCATACGGCCAGGCCGAACAGGCTGGCGACGACGGTAAGGAGGATGCGCTTCGGGCTGGAACGGGATGGGCGCGAGGAAGGGGGCGGAGCGGACGGTGCTCCGTTCGGGGATGCTTTCATGCGGGTCGACGGTTCACTTTGTTGATCGGGATCATTATAAGTCAGGGTTGGATCTGAAACATCGCTAGACAAGGCAACAACAGGTGTGAAAACGGCGGCAAGATTGATGTTTTGCAGTGTCGCGTGGCCGCCTCATACTCCCTTTGCTATTGGTTATTCCCATATAGAAATTTCTTGTCTGAGGACATCAGTATTGCTACGATTTGATGCAGTGCCTGATATATCTGCATTAAATATCTGTTTTCTCAATAAATCCCCCACGCGGGCGTTGAAGCCGTTCCCCTGGGAACGCAGGAGTCAAATGGGAGTACGCTCGTGATCAGCCTCGGTTCCTTGTTCGGACAATCGAGTCCGCCCCTGGTCGGCCTCGACATCAGTACGTCCAGCGTGCGCCTGGTCGAACTGGCCGACGCCGGCAAGGGCGAACTGCGCCTCGAACGCTATGCGTCCGAACCGCTGGCGCGCGGTGTCGTCGTCGACGGCAACATCGAGAACATCGAGGCGGTGTCGGACGCCGTGCTGCGCGTCTGGAAAAAAAGCGGTACCCGGGTGAAGCACGTCGCGCTCGGCATGCCGCCGGCCGCCGTGATCACCAAGAAGATCATCCTGCCGGCCGGCCTGGCCGAGGACCAGCTCGAAGTGCAGGTCGAATCCGAGGCGAGCCAGTATATCCCGTTCGCGCTGGACGAGGTGAGCCTGGATTTCGACGTGATCGGCCCCGCCGCCAATTCGGCGGACGACATGGAAGTGATGCTGGCGGCGGCGCGCCGCGAAAAGGTCGAGGACCGCGTCGCGATCGCCGAGGCCGCCGGCCTGACGGCGACCGTGATGGACATCGAATCGTACGCCGCGCGCGCCGCGGCGTTCCGCGCCATCGACGGCGGCAAGGACCGGATCGACGCCCTGTTCCAGATCGGCGCCCAGGCCACCCACGTCTCGGTGCTGCAGAACGGCGACACCATCTACGAGCGCGAGCAACCCTTCGGCGGCGTCCAGCTGACCCAGGACATCGTGCGCGCGTTCGGCCTGTCGTTCGAGGAGGCGGAGGCACGCAAGCGCACCGGCGACCTGCCGGACATGTGGCGCAGCGACCTGCTGCCGCCGTTCCTGGAAAACGCGGCGCTCGAAGTGACGCGCGCGATCCAGTTCTTCTTCACGTCGACGCCGTACACGCGCATCGACCAGATCTACCTGGCCGGCGGCTGCGCGCTGCTGCCCGGCCTGCTCGAGATCATCGGCGGCCGCACGCGCATCCCGACCGCCGTCGTGTCGCCGTTCCGCGGCATGCAGCTGGGACCCGCCGTGCGCGAGCAGCAGCTGCGCAACGAGGCGCCGGGCTACCTGGTCGCCTGCGGCCTGGCGCTGCGGAGGTTCGGCTGATGATCCGGATTAACCTGCTGCCGCACCGCGAAGCCAGGCGCAAGCAGAAACAGAACGCGTTCGTCGCGCTGATGGCGCTGGGCGCGCTGGCCGGCGCCGCGCTGGTGCTGGCGGTCGGCGGCTACAACGCCAGCCAGATCGCCACCCAGAACGAGCGCAACCTGGTGCTCAAGAACGCGAATGCGGAACTGGACAAGAAGATTTCCAAGATCGCCAACCTGAAATCCGAGATCGAGGCGCTGAAGGCGCGCCAGCAGGCCGTCGAGGACCTGCAGGGCGACCGCAACCAGCCCGTCTACCTGCTCGACGAGCTGGTGCGCCAGATGCCGGACGGCGTCTACCTGAAGGCCTTCAAGCAGGATGGCCAGAAGGTGCACATGAGCGGCGTGGCGCAGTCGCAGGAACGGGTGGCCGAACTGCTGCGCAACCTGTCCGGCAATTCGCCCTGGCTGGAGCGGCCCGACCTGACCGAGGTGCGCGCCGTGCCGCTGGCGCAGAGCAAGAGCGGGCGCAAGGTCGTCGAATTCAACCTGGGCGTGTCGATCAAGCGCGCCCGCGAGAAGGACGAGAACGCCAAACCCGCCGCGGGCGCGGGCGGCATCAAGCGCGCCGCCGCGCCCGGAGCAACGTCATGAACATCGACCTGAAACAGCTGGGCGCCGACCTGGCGGCCCAGTTCGAGGGCCTGCAGGGCCGCCATCCCGGCCTGTGGCCGCTGGCGCCGCGCCTGCTGTGCGCGGCCGGCGCCATGGCCGCCGTGCTGGCCCTCGGCTGGTATTTCTACTGGAGCGGCCAGTTCGAGGAACAGGAAACCCTGGCGCAGCAGGAACTCAAGCTGCGCGACGACTACAAGGCCAAGCTGGCCCAGGCGATCAACCTGGAAGCGCTGCAGGCGCAGCAGCAGCAGGTCAACCGCTACGTCGAGCGGCTCGAGAAGCAGTTGCCGAGCAAGGCCGAGATGGCCGCGCTGCTGTCCGACATCAACCAGGCCGGCCTGGGCCGCGGCCTGCAGTTCGAGCTGTTCAAGCCCGGCCAGGTCGTGGTCAAGGATTACTATGCCGAGCTGCCGATCGACATCCGCGTCAGCGGCCGTTACCACGAGATCGGCGACTTCGCGGCCGACATGGCGCGCATGCCACGCATCGTCACGCTGAACAACCTGTCGCTGTCCACCGCCAAGGACGGCACGCTGTCGCTCGACGCCATCGCCAAGACCTTCCGCTACCTCGACCAGGACGAGCTGGACGCCCAGGCCAAGGCGCGCAAGGCCAAGAAGAAGGGCGCCGCCGCGGCTGCCGGAGGTGGCGCATGAGCCGCCCGGCACCGACTACCGCGGCGCTGGCGCTGGCCGCCGGCCTGCTGCTGGCCGGCTGCGGCGACGGCGACGTGCGCGCGGTGCGCGACTGGATGGACCAGGTGCAGCGCGACACGCGCCCGAACGTCAAGCCGCTGCCCGAGCCCAAGGATTTCATTCCCTACGCCTACGGGGCGGCGGGCGCCGTCGACCCGTTCGACCAGAACAAGCTGCTGGCCGAGCTGGCGCGTACCGCGGCCGCCTCGCCCAACCCGAACCAGCCCGACCTGCAGCGTCCGCGCGAACTGCTCGAGACCTTCCCGCTGGACACCATGCAGATGGTCGGCACGCTGCGCAAGGGCGGCACCGGCTACGCGCTGCTGCAGATCGACCGCGCCTTGTACCAGGTGCGCGCGGGCCAGCGCATCGGCCCGAATTTCGGCATCGTCACCCGCGTGGGCGAGGATGCCGTCGATATCCGTGAAGTGGTGCAGGACGCCGCCGGCGAATGGGTCGAACGCCCGGCCAGGCTGGAGCTGCAAACCAAGGAGAACCACAAATGACCCGATTCCTGCAACGCGCGTGCGGCCTGCTGCTGGCGCTCGCCGTGGGCGGCGCCTGGGCCCAGGACAATGCGATCGAATCGATCAGCGCCAACCAGCAGGGCGGCAACGTCGTGCTCAAGGTGACGATGAAGGAAGCGCCGGCCACACTGCCGATCGGCTTCTCGATCACCAATCCGGCGCGCATCGCGCTCGACTTCGGCGCCACCGCCAACGCCACCGGCAAGAACGTCCAGGACATCAACCTGGGTGACGTGCGCGCCGTCAACGTGGTGCAGGCCGGCGCGCGCACGCGCCTCGTGCTGAACCTGCAGCGCCCGCTGAACTACGCCACCGCGATCGACGGCCGCGCCGTCGTCGTGACGGTCGAGGGGCCGGGCAGCCTGGCCCCGGCAGTCACCGCCGCCGCCGCGCCGGCCGCGCCGGCCGCAGCGGCGCGCGCGCGCGCGCCGCTGCACGTCCTGCGCGACCTCGACTTCCGCCGCGGCAGCAACGGCGAGGGCCGCGTCGTGGTCGACCTGCCCAACGGCCAGGTGGCCGTCGACGTGCGCCAGGTCGGCCAGCAGATCCAGGTCGACTTCCTGGGGACCGGCCTGCCGCCGTCGCTGCGCCGGCGCCTGGACGTGACCGACTTCGGTACGCCGGTGTCGCGCATCACCACCACGCCGCAGGGCGAGAACGTGCGCATGCTGATCGACGCCCAGGGCAACTGGGAACAGACCGTCTACCAGAGCGACACCCAGCTCGTCATCGACGTCAAGCCGGTCAAGGAAGACCCGAACCGCCCGGCCGGCGGCGCCGCCGGCCAGTCCTACCGCGGCGAGAAGCTGTCGTTCAACTTCCAGAACGTCGAGGTGCGCGCGGCGCTGCAGGCGATCGCCGACATCTCCGGCCTGAACATCATCACCAGCGATTCCGTCGCCGGCAACCTGACGCTGCGCCTGAAGGACGTGCCCTGGGACCAGGCGCTCGACGTGATCCTGCAGGCCAAGGGCCTGGACATGCGCAAGAACGGCAACGTGCTGTGGATCGCGCCCAAGGAAGAACTGCTGACCAAGGAAAAGCTGGAGCTGGAACAGAAGGCGCAGATTTCCGATCTGGAGCCGCTGCGTTCCGAGATCTTCCAGCTCAACTACCAGAAGGCCGAAGCCTTCCGCAACGTGTTCGGCCTGGACGCCAGCGGCGCCGCCAGCGCCGACAGCCGCAACCGCGTGCTGTCGCGCCGCGGCAGCGCGATCATCGACCCGCGCACCAACCAGCTGTTCGTGACCGACATCGCCTCCAGGATCGAGGACATCCGCAAGCTGATCCAGAAAGTCGACATCCGCACCAAGCAGGTGCTGGTGGAGGCGCGCCTGGTCGAGGCCAACGACGGCTTCTCGCGCAACCTGGGCGCCAAGCTGGGCTTCGCCGACATGCGCGGCCTGCGCGGCGGCGACGCCGGCTACCAGCTCAGCGGCAACCAGCGCGCGGCGGTGGGCGGCAACATCACCGGCGTGGGCGAGGCCACCGGCCAGATCGCGCCGACCACGAACTGGTACAACAACACCCAGCTGGTGAACCTGCCGGCCGCGGCGATCAACGGCACCAACGCCCCGAGCATCGCCTTCTCGCTGTTCTCGTCGGCCGCCAACCGCTTCCTGAACCTGGAGCTGTCGGCGCTGGAAGCGGACGGCAAGGGCAAGATCATTTCCAGCCCGCGCGTGGTTACCGAGGACAACGTCCCGGCCATCATCGAGCAGGGCGTCGAACTGCCGTACCAGATGGCCTCCAGCAGCGGCGCCACCGCCGTCGAATTCAAGAAGGCCAACCTGCGCCTGGAGGTGACGCCGCAGGTCACCCCGGACGGCAACGTGGTGCTGGAGGTCGACGTCGCCAAGGACTCGAAGGGCGAAAGCACCGCGGCCGGCTTCGCCATCAACACGCAGCACGTGAAGACCAAGGTGATGGTCGAGAACGGCGGCACGGTGGTGCTGGGCGGGATCTACCAGCAGAGCGAGACCAACAACGTGAACAAGGTGCCGCTGCTGGGCGACGTGCCGGTGGTGGGCAACCTGTTCAAGTCGACCGCGCGCTCGACCAGCAAGACCGAGCTGCTGGTCTTCATCACCCCGAAGATCGTGGACGACCGCGTGCAGAATCCGAAACAACAATAAGCAACGATAACCATCACCAAAACAACGAAGAGCAGAGATGAACAATTTCAAGCATGACATCGCAGGCCTGCACGGCGTGCGCGTGGCCGTCCTGACGCTGGCGGTACTGCTGGCCGCGTGCGGCGGTGGCGGCGGCAATCCGGGCACGCCCGGCGGCAGCGGCAGCGGCAGCACCGGCGGCGGCACCACGACGCCGGTGGCGACCACGCCCGGCATGACGCTGGCCTTCGCGAATGCCGCCGGCACCACCAGCAATTCGCTGACCGGCGCGACGCCGCTGACGGCCAGGGCCACCGTGCTCGACAAGGACAAGAAGCCGGTCGCGAACGCGATCGTCACCTTCGCCACCGACAGCAACCTCGGCGTCTTCTCGCCCACCGCCGGCACCGCGCTGACCGACGCCAACGGCGTGGCCACCATCACGCTGCGCACGGCCAGCCTGGCCGCGGGCGGCGCCGGCACCGTCACCGCCACGGCCACCGTCGGCGACACCACCGTCAGCGCCAGCGGCAATTATTCGGTGGGCGCGACCACGCTGGCCTTCGGCACCCTGAGCGCGACGCCGGCCGGCCTGCAGGCCTACGGGTCGACCGTGCTGTCGGTCGACCTGCTGGCGGGCTCCGCCAAGTACACCGACCAGCAGGTCAACGTCAGCTTCAGCTCGGCCTGCGTGAGCGCCGGCAAGGCGACGCTGGCCACCACGGTCGCCACCAACAACGGCACCGCGCAGACGGTCTACCGCGACAAGGGCTGCGCCAACAACGACACCATTACCGTGTCGGCCGACGGCGTCGCGCGCGCCGCGACCACCACGCTGACCATCGCGCCCCCGGCCGCCGCCTCGGTGCAGTTCGTCGGCGCGTCGCCCACCAACCAGTCGATCGTGATCCAGGGCCAGGGCGG
>DAMAFT010000243.1:0-6750 GCA_031995805.1 Massilia sp. | reverse complement strand
ATGGGCCGTCCGTTCGCGGCAATCCTGCGCATCGTGCGCGACGAGGACATCCACAACTACAAGCTGGAATTCGACTTCGGCCAGGACCAGGACGAGGGCGAGGAGGGCGAAGGCGTCGACTTCACCGGCCAGACCCCGCTGGGTCCTTGCCCGAAGTGCACCGGCAAGGTCTACGAGATGGGCCTGGCCTATGTGTGCGAACACGCCGTCGCCAAGCCGAAGACCTGCGATTTCCGCAGCAGCCGCATCATCCTGCAACAGGAAATCCTGCCCGAGCAGATGGCCAAGCTGCTGAACGACGGCAAGACCGACCTGCTGCCGGCCTTCGTGTCGCAGCGTACCCGGCGCGCCTTCAAGGCCTACCTGGTGCGCGGCAAGGACGGCAAGATCGGCTTCGAGTTCGAGGAACGCAAGGGCAAGCCGGCGGCCAAGGGCAAGGCGGATGCCGGCGAGGGTGCGGCCGAGTCCGGCGCCGAGTCCGGTGACACCGCGGTCGCGGTGAAGAAGCCGGCGGCGCGCAAGGCCCCGGCCAAGGCGGCGACCAAGACCGCGGCGGCCAAGCCGGCGGCCAAGGCCGTGGCGGCGAAGAAGCCGGCGGCGAAGGCTGCGAAAAAAGTGGCTTAGGGTTTTTGACCCAGGTTTGCGCGGCTTCGACAGATGTCCTGGCTGCGCGAACACCGGGGTCAGAGCCCATCCGGGTGAACCGGGCTCTGACCCCTGCCGGACTCTGACCCTACCGGCAATAAAAAAACCGCGAGCCATCCGGCATCGCGGTTTTTTATTGTCTTGCTTGCGAAAGCTTATTCGCGCCAGTCGTCCTGCAGGGCCATGATGGCAGCCTCGCCATTGCGGATCGCCTTCACGCGGCGCACGATCTCGTGGCGCCAGGCTTCGTCGGCATCCATTTCCATGTCCTGCTCGTCGCTGTCCGCATAGACGAGACGCATCAATTCGTGACGCTCCACGACGGACAATTGCTGGATTTGTTTGGCCAGTTCGGCGACGGTAGGCATGGGTCAGGGCTCCCGCTGGAAATTATTACAGGATGATAACGTGGTATTTAATGAATGTCGACAGGCAGCATATTGTCTGTTGGTTTTCTGTCGATCAACTTATTATCCGGGTCGATGCCGGCCCGTCCCGGGTGGCCGGCGACGACCAGGGTGACGGTCTGCACGCCCTTGTCGACCAGGCGGCGCTCGCGCGCCAGCGGGTTGCCGTCGGCATCGTCGACGCCGAATTCGATGTAGTCGCGTAGCGGCACGGGCTTTTCCTCGCCCAGCTCGCCGGCCTGCACCTTGCCCGCCGTGGCGCGGATCGTCACCTCGTACTTGCCGTCCGGGCGGCGCGTCGCCGTGGCGGCGTCGGCGCGGTTTTCGTACAGGACGATGGATTCGAACAGGTCGTCGATCAGGTAGGCCTTGTCCGGCGGAGCGATGGCGCGCAGGCGCTCGACCAGCGCCTGCGCGGTCGGGTAGGGCGGACCGGAGAAGGCGTGGGCGGCCAGCAGTTCGTGCAGCACGCGGTCGACGGCGTCCTCGCCCAGCAGGTCCTGCAGCAGGTACATTGCCAGCGCGCCCTTGTAGTAATGGATGTACTGCTGGTCCTCGTTCTGTGCCAGCGGCAATTCCTTGCGGCGCTCGACCGCGCGGCCCATCAGGTAGTGGTCGAGGTCGTAGCGCAGGAAGCGCCGCATCTTGTTCGGGCCCAGCGTGTCCTTCATCGTCATCAGCGCCGTGTACTCGGCCAGGCTTTCCGACAGCAGGGTGGCGCCGCGGCTGTCGGCACCGACGAGCTGGTGGCCCCACCACTGGTGCCCCACCTCGTGCGCGCTGACGTAGTACGGGTAGTCGATGTCCTTGCGCGAGTCCGGGTCGACCCGGGCGATGAAGCCGGCGCTTTCCGAGAACGGGATCGTGGCCGGCGCCGACTGGGCGAAGCTGGCGTAGCGCGGGAATTCGGCGATGCGCAGCTCGCGGTGCTGGTAGGGGCTGAAACGGTGCGAGCCGTAGGCCAGCGCCGCCTTGGCGCCGCGGATCATGCGGTCGACGTTGAATTCGTGGCCCGGGTGGTAGTAGACGTCGATGGTGACGTCCTGCCAGCGGTCGTGGTGCACTTCGTAGCGGGCCGACTGGATCGTGTAGAAGTTCAGCATCGGCTTGTCGGCGCGGAAGCGGAAGAAGCGGCGGCCGCCGTTCATCCATTCCTGTTCCAGCGTGCCGGGCGCCACCACGGTCTGGTCGGCGCTGGTGCTGACGACGGCGTCGAAGGCGATCCAGTCGGCATCGTTGCCGAGGTAGTTGCGCGCGCGCGCGGCCGGATCGTCGCGCGCGGCCCGCGGCGCCCGCGGCGCGAGGCCGTGGCGCCGGCGGTCGCGCTCGTCCGGCAGCTCGACGTCCGGCTGGTAGCCGATGCGCGGCAGCGCGCCGTTGCCGAAGAAGGTGCCGTTGCCGACCACGGCCGTGTCGCGGCCCAGGCCGAACACGCCGCCGGGGGCATCGACCAGGTCGTATTCGAGCGCCAGCATGGCGCCGGGCGCCAGCGGCCGGGCCAGCGTGTAGCGGTAGAAGCCGCGCTGCGGATCGGCCTCGGCCAGGCGCGCCACCTGCGAGAAACGCGGACGCAGCACCGGGCCGGGTTGCTGGTACAGGACGATGTCGCGGATCGGGGCCGCCGTGCGGTTCTGCAACTGGTAGGCGCCGCGCACGTTCAGCGTGCGCGTGGCCGGGTGGATGTCCACTTGCAGGTCGACGCTGGCGATGCGCGGCTGCGGCAGCGCGGCGAAGCGCTTGTAGCGCAGTTCGTAGTCGGCGCGCAGGCTTTCCTTGCGCCACGGACTCTGCCAGGCGCCCTCGTGTTCCAGGTTGTACCAGAGCAGGGCGCCGCTGGCGCCGAACAGCAGCGCGCCGCCGCCGAACATGGCCAGCACGCCCGCGCTCAGGCGCCGCTGCGCGTGGCGCAGGCGTTCGGCGAAGCTGTCGCTGACGCCGCGCGGCCACAGCACCAGCGCCAGCGTGAACAGCAGCAGCGCGGCGCCGCCCCAGTAGGCCAGCAGGGCGTGCTGCAGCGCCAGGTAGTGGCCGAAGCCGTTCATCGCCGAATACGTCACGTCGGGCAGGGCGGCGTACACCAGCAGCGGATGGTCGAGCCCGTAGCCGGACAGCACGATGGTGGCGAGATAGAACAGCACCATCGCGAAATAGGCGAGGTATTTGTGGTTGAGGATGGCCTGCGCCGCGATCGCCAGCACGGCCAGCAGCACGTAGCGCGGCAGCAGCACGCCGAACAGCGTGCTCAGGTACAGGCCCGGTTCCAGCGTGACGTAGCCGCGCGCCAGCTGGATCACCATCCCGCACAGCATGGCCGCCAGCAGCAGCAGGGCCTGCAGGCCGGCCAGGGCCAGCATCTTGGACGCCAGCGGCAGCCAGCTCGGCACCGGCAGCGCGTCGATCATCTGGCCCATGCGGGCGTCGCGCTCGCGCCACACCATCTCGCCGGCATACACGGTGGTGACGATCAGGACGAAGGGCGCGAACAGGTCGCGGATCAGTTCCAGCACCATGTAGGTGACCGGATAGGTCGGGGTGCCGAAGATCGAGCCCAGGTTGATCGAGCCGAAGATCAGCACCAGCATGCCGGCCAGCACGATGGCGGCGAAATACACGTTCTTGACCGATTCGCGCAGGTTCAGCCAGCTCATCCGCGCCAGCAGCAGGCCCAGGCTGCGGCCGGCGAAGTCGGGTTCCTCGTGCAGGACGGCGGCCTCCGCCGCGCGGGCGCCGGCGTCGGCCTCGAGCCGCGCCGGGCCGCGCCGGCCGGACGGCGTCGACACGAAATGGAAGCGCCAGTAGCCCAGCAGCAGCGCGGCCAGCGAGAACAGCGACCAGATCAGGCGGTTGACCAGGTACACGCCCTCGAACGGCACCTGCAGGGCGTTGCGCTCGGCGACCGGCCAGTATTCCGTGAGGCGGGCCACGGCCATGGTGCCGAACGGATCGATCAGCGCGGCCAGCGTCTTATAGTCGAGGTCGCGCGCCAGCGAGGGCGCCACGATGTAGCCGACCAGCATCACCACGCCCGCCACGTAGACCGGCAGCATGCGCCGGGTGAGGGCGGCCAGCACGAAGAAGATGGCGCCGAAGATGAACAGGTTGGGCAGCAGCGTCAGGAAGTAGGGCAGCAGGTACGTCGCCGCCGCGTACGGGCCGAAGCGGGCCGCGTCGACGCCGGGCAGCAGGCCGCCGAGCAGCAGGCCGAGCGGGATCGCCGCCACCACCACGGCCAGCGCCGCCAGCGCGCCGCAGAAGCGCCCGAACACGTAGGCATGCTTGGGAATCGGCGCGCTGAAGAAGAAGTGGTGCATCTCGTGCTCGAAGTCCTGCTGCACCGCGCGGCCGGTCATGGCGGCCACCACGATCACGGCCAGCGAGCCCAGGAAGCCGACGCTCAGCGCCACCTGGCGCGGCGCGTTGAGGAACACGCGGCCGCCGAAATACACGTTGAGGTCGCGGAATGCGCCGCCGGCGGCGGCCATCCACAGCAGCGCGAGCGCCAGGAAGCCGAGGAAATACACCCAGGTGGACAGCATGCGCAGGCGCTGGCGCGCTTCGAAGCCGGCGATGACGGACAGGGCGCGCATGGCTTCAGCAGTTCCCGGCCTGGTCGTTGTGGCGCCCGGCGATGGTGGCGAAATACACGTCTTCCAGGGTCGGGTGCACCGGCTCGAAATCGTCGCCCGGATAGCGCTCGGCGTACACGTGGATCAGCGGGCGTCCGCCCAGCAGCCGGGTGGAGATCACCGTGTGGCGCTTCTGGAACGCGGCCAGGTCGCCCTTGGTGACGAAGCGCGCCCAGATTTTTCCTTCGATGCCCTCCACCAGGCGCGCCGGCTCGCCGCACAACAGCACGTGGCCCTTGTTGATGATGGCCATGCTGGCGCACAGGTCGGCCACGTCGGACACGATGTGGGTCGACAGGATCACCGTCTTGTCCTCGCCGATGTCGGACAGCAGGTTGTGGAAGCGCACCCGTTCCTGCGGGTCGAGGCCGGCGGTCGGCTCGTCGACGATGATCAGCTGCGGGTCGCCCAGCAGCGCCTGGGCGATGCCGAAGCGCTGGCGCATCCCGCCCGAGAAGGTGCCGAGGCGCTGGTTGCGCACCTCGAACAGGTTGGTCTGCTGCAGCAGCGCGTCGACGACCTCGCGCCGGCGCGCGCGGTTGGACAGGCCCTTCAGCTGGGCGAAATGGTCGAGCAGTTCGTAGGCGCTGACTTTCGGGTAGACGCCGAAGTCCTGCGGCAGGTAGCCGAGCAGGCGGCGCACTTCGTCCTTTTCGTCGAGCAGGTCGATGTCGTCGAGGAAGACGGAGCCGCTATCGCATTCCTGCAGCGTGGCCAGGATCCGCATCAGGGTCGACTTGCCGGCGCCGTTCGGCCCCAGCAGGCCGAACATCCCCGGCGGGATGCTCAGCGTGACCCTGTCCAGGGCGACCACGCCATTGGCGTAGGTCTTGGACAGGTTGCGGATTTCTAATTCCATGGACACTCCTGGTACTTGGGCAAACGCATCGGGCAAACACATCGTTTGTGACAATGCGCGTATTTCATGACTGTTGCATTGTATTAAAAACAGGAAGTCACGGCAGCAGTCGTGCGATGCACGGCCGTTTCCCCCGTCCCAAATGCGTAAAAGCGGGAACAGGATGCAGGGAAACGACAGCGAAGAATAAGCGAGGGAAATTCTTCTGTCCACTTTGGCAACATGCCCCGGGCTTTCGGGTAAACATGCATAATGGACGCATGGACACCTTCATCAAGGACAACATCCTGGCGGTCACGCGCCAGGGCCGTTCCCGGACCGAGTCGACCGACTGGTTCCGTGTCGCCGTCGGCCTGCATTACCTGGCCGGCCTGATGACCAAGGACACCATCGACTTCAAGGCGGTCGACCGCGACTACAACCGCTTCATCTACCACACGGCGGGCGGCGGACACACGATCACCAGCGTCCTGCAGTTCATGAGCGGCAAGAAGGTGCTGGCGGTGCTGCAGTCGCCGCGCTTCATGGCGGCGTTCGCGCAGTGCTGCCCGGAGATCCCGCCAGACTCGATTCCCTTCCTGCTCGAACTCAACCTGGGCGTGGCGAAGACCATCTCGAAGCTGGAAGTCGCGGGGCCGGTGCACGACTGGCTGCAGCGCCAAAAGCAGAGCGCGGCACTCGGACAAGAACGGGGCGAAGGCGGCGAAGGCCTATAATGGCGGCTTCGTGGACAACTTTGCAAGGCAAGTCATGGCAGATGCAATCCGGCACATCCATCCCCTCGACAACCTCATCGTCGGCCTGGACAAGGCGCTGCGCGTCGTCGGCGGCGCGGTGAAGGCGTCGCGCCCGAACCCGGGCAACGCGGCGCCGGACGCCGAACTGAGCGCCCAGGAACAGCGCCATAGCGCCGGCCTGATGCGGATCAACCACGTCGGCGAAGTGTGCGCCCAGGCGCTCTACGATTCCCAGGGCCTGCAGGCATCGACGCCGGTGCTGCGCGCCCGGTTCGCCCAGGCCGGCCGCGAGGAAGAAGACCACCTGGCCTGGTGCGCAGACCGCCTGGCCGAGCTGGGTTCCCAGCCGAGCCTGCTCAATCCGCTGTGGTATGCGGGCGCCTTCGCGATCGGCTCGGTCGCCGCGCGCCTGGGCGACGCCGTCAGCCTGGGCTTCGTGGTCGAGACCGAGCGCCAGGTCGAGGCGCACCTGAACA
>DAMAFT010000242.1:0-6833 GCA_031995805.1 Massilia sp. | reverse complement strand
AAGCCCGTCCACGCCGCGCCGAGCCAGTTCGCCGTCGCCGGCGGCGAACTGCTGGTCGGCGGCATCCCCCTGTCGCGGCTGGCGCTGCGCGTGGGCCGTACGCCGTTCTATGCCTACGACCGCGCCCTGCTGGCGCAGCGCGTGCGCGACGTGCGCGCCGCCCTGCCGGGGGCCGTGCGCCTGCACTTCTCGGTGAAGGCCAATCCGATGCCGGCCGTGGTGCAGCACATGGCATCCCTGGTCGACGGCCTCGACGTCGCTTCCGCCGGCGAAATGAAGACGGCGCTCGACACCGGCTTCGACCCGGCCCACGTCAGCTTCGCCGGTCCCGGCAAGACCCCGGCCGAACTGGCCCAGGCGATCGCCGCCGGCATCCTGCTGAACGTCGAGTCGGACCACGAGATCGACACGGCGGCGCGGATCGGCGACCAACTGGGCATCGCGCCACGCGTGGTCGTGCGCGTCAATCCCGACTTCGAGCTGAAGGGCTCGGGCATGCGCATGGGCGGCGGCGCCAAGCCCTTCGGCATCGACGCCGAACGGGTGCCGGACAGCCTGCGCCGCCTGGACGCGCTCGGCATCCCGGTGCAGGGCCTGCACATCTTCGGCGGCTCGCAGAGCCTGAAGGCGGACGCCATCGCCGACAGCCACGCGCGCGGCGTCGACCTGGCGCTGCAACTGGCCGCGGATGCGGGCAAGACGCTGCCCGGCCTGTACCTGGGCGCCGGCTTCGGCATTCCGTACTTCCCGGGCGAGCAGCGCCTCGACCTGGCGCCGGTGGCCGACAACCTGGAACGCTGCCTCGCGCGCCTGGACGCCGCCCTGCCGGGCACGCGCCTGTCGCTGGAATCGGGCCGCTACCTGGCCGGCGAAGCCGGCATCTACGTGGCGCGCGTGGTCGACCGCAAGGTCTCGCGCGGCCAGGTCTTCCTCGTCACCGACGGCGGCCTGCACCACCACCTGGCGGCCTCCGGCAACTTCGGCCAGGTGATCCGCAAGAACTACCCGGCCGCGATCGGCAACCGCATGGACGCCGGACAGGAGACCGAGAACGTGTCCGTAGTCGGCCCCCTGTGCACGCCGCTGGACGTGCTGGCCGAGCGCATGGACCTGGCCCGGGCCGGGATCGGCGACCTGGTGGTGGTGTTCCAGTCGGGCGCCTACGGCCTGTCGGCCAGCCCGACCGCCTTCCTGGGCCATCCGGCGCCGGCCGAGGTGCTGGTCTGACCGGCCGGCGGCCCGCCATGCCCAACCTGCGCCGCTCGCTGGTCATCACGTTCCTGTCGTCGTCCGGCGCGACCATCCTGCAGTTCGCGGTCAGCCTGATGCTGGCGCGCATCCTCACGCCGGCGGAGATCGGGGTGTTCTCGATGACGGTGGTGTTCACCAACTTCGCCCACGTGTTCCGCGACTTCGGCGTCTCGGCCTACATCCAGCGCGAGAAGGACCTGACGCCGGACAAGCTGCGCTCGGCCATGGGCGTGCTGTTCTTCACCTCCTGGCTGATCGCCATCCTCCTGCTGCTGGCCAGCGCCGCGATCGGCGACTGGTTCGCCGAGCCGGAGATCGTGCCGGTGCTGCGCGTGCTGGCGGTGGGCTTCTTCTTCATCCCGTTCGGTTCCGTGACCAACGCCCTGCTGGCGCGCAACTTCGAGGCCGGCAAGGAAGCGTTCCCGGTCGCCGTCGGCACCGTCTGCTTCTGCGTCAGCTGCATCACCCTGGCCAAGCTGGGCTTCGGCAGCCTGTCGCTGGCCTACGCCAACCTGATCAACATCATCGCCTGCACCCTGGCCTACATCCCGATGCGCCCCAAGGGCCTGCCGTGGCTGCCCTCGTTCAAGCACTGGCGCGGCGTGGCGCACTTCGGCCTGGGCTCGCTGGCCTCGAGCACCGCCGACACCGTGAACGGTTCGATTCCCGACATCGTGCTGGGCAAGCTCGGCAGCGCGCGCCAGGTCGGCCTGCTCAGCCGAGCGAATTCGACCGTCGCCATCTTCGGCTACGTGGCCGGCGCCACCGTCAGCTACGGCGCCGTGTCCTGGCTGGCCCAGCTGCACCACCGCGGCGAACCGCTGGCGCCGATGCTGGCGCGCGCCTCGGTCCTGCTGACCGGGATCGGGTGGTCGGCGCTGGCCCTGTCCGCCGTGCTCGGGCGCGACATCGTGCTGGCGCTGTACGGGCCGGCCTGGCTCGACTGCGTGCCGGCCATCCTGCCGCTGGCGCTGGCCGGGGCGCTCGGCATGGCGTTCCACTACGTCCCGATCGCCCTGACCTCGATCGGCCGGCCCTACCTGGGCGCGCTGCCGAACCTGGTGTCGCTGCTGGCGCGCATCGGCTTCGGCGTGGCGCTGTTCGACGGCAGCCTGGAACGCTTCGCCTGGGCCCTGTGCCTGGCCGGCGTCGTGACCGCGCCGTTCACCGGCGCCCAGCAGCGCCGCCATTTCGGCTACGGCCCCGGCGCCATGCTGCGCAAGCTGGCGCCCAGCGCGGCGGTGGCGCTGGGCATGGCCGCGGCGGCGTGGCTGCTGGACGCCGTGCTGCCGCCGGCGCTGCCGGCGCTGGCGCGGCTGCTGGCCATGGCGCTGCCGCTGGCCGCCGCCTGGTACCTGCTGCTGCGCGCCGTGCGCCATGAACTGGCGGGCGAGGTGCACCGCCTGGCCGCGCCGATCAAGGCGAAACTTGCCCTGCTGCGCCCGAATATATAATGGCGCCATGGCGCGCCGCCGGTGGCCGCGCCGCAACCGGAACCACCACCATGTATCTTGACGAAGTAAAGACCACCCTGATCGACGTGCTGAACCTGGGCCCGGCCGGCCAGGCCCTCGACGCCGGTTCGCCGCTGCTGGGCAGCCTGCCCGAGCTGGATTCGATGGCGGTCGTGAGCCTGATCGGCGCGCTCGAGGAGCGCTTCGACATCGAGATCGGCGACGACGACATCAGCGCCAGCACCTTCGAGACCCTCGGCAGCCTGGCGGCGTTCGTCGCCGCGAAGCGCGCCGGATGACCGCGCCGCCGGCCAGCGCCGGCATCCAGGCCGAACCGTTCTTCCTGGACGGCGCGCCCGGCCGGCGCTTCTGCCTGTTCTACCCGCCCGCCGGCCGCTGCCGCGGCGCGGTGCTCTACGTCCACCCGTTTGCCGAGGAAATGAACCGCGCGCGCCGCATGGCCGCGCTGCAGGCGCGCGCGCTGGCGGCGCACGGCCACGGCGTGCTGCAGGTCGACCTGTACGGCTGCGGCGACAGCGGCGGCGACTTCGGCGACGCCCGCTGGGACATCTGGAAGGACGACCTGGCGCGCGCCGCCGCCTGGCTCCACGCGCGCCTCGGCCAGCCCCTCACGCTGTGGGGCCTGCGCCTGGGCGCCCTGCTGGCGCTCGACGTTGCCCGCGACTTCGCCCGCGACCGGGCGCACGGCACACTGCATGCGCTGCTGCTGTGGCAGCCCGTGACCAAGGGTTCGGCCTACCTGACCCAGTTCCTGCGCCTGCGCATGGCCGGCGAGCTGCTCGGCGACGGCGCCGCGCAGTCGGGCACCAGTGCGCTGCGCGCGGCCCTGCAGGCCGGTGAGACGCTGGAAATCGCCGGCTACGACCTGGCGCCGGCGCTGGCCGCCGCCATCGACGCCCTGGCGCCGCCGGAAGCGCTGGCCCCGTCCTGCCCCGTGCACTGGTTCGAGGCCCTGGGCGGCGCCGGACAACCACTGCCGGCCGGCGCCGCGCGCGTCGCCGCCGCCTGGCGCGAGCGCGGCGTCGACCTGGAACTGCATGCGCTGCCCTGCCCGCCGTTCTGGACCACGCCCGAGATCGCGGTCGACCAGGGCTGGCTGGACGCGACCTGCGCCGCGCTGGGAAAGGCCGGCGATGACCATTGACGAGCGCGCCCTGGCCTTCGACTGCGGCGGCGACCGGCTGGTCGGCATCCTGGCCCTGCCGGCGCAATCGCCGCCGAAGGTGCAGGTACAGGGGCGCGGCGTGCTGGTCGTCGTCGGCGGCCCGCAATACCGCGCCGGCAGCCACCGCCAGTTCACGCTGCTGGCGCGCGACCTGGCCGCCGACGGCGTGCCCACGATGCGCTTCGACTACCGCGGCATGGGCGACAGCGCAGGAGACATGCGCAGTTTCGAGACCGTCGCCGACGACCTGCGCGCCGCCGTCGACGCCTTCATGGCGGCCGTTCCCGGCCTGCGCGAAGTGGTGCTATGGGGACTGTGCGACGGCGCCTCGGTCATCGCCATGCATGCGGCGGACGATGCGCGCGTGGCCGGCGTCGTGCTGCTCAACCCGTGGGTGCGCAGCGAGCAAGGCATCGCCCGCGCCACGCTCAGGCACTACTACCGCGCGCGCCTGCTGGACGCGGCCTTCTGGCGCAAGCTGCTGGGCGGGCGCTTCGACGTCGCCGGTTCGCTCGGATCGATGCTGGGACTGGCCCGCGCCGCACGCGGCGGCCAGGACGGCGTTACGGAACAACAGGCGCCCTTTCCGGTACGGATGCGCACCGGCCTGCGCGCCTTCGCCGGCCCGGTGCTGGTGATCACCAGCGGCGCCGACCTGACCGCGCGCGAGTTCTGCGACCTGGCCGGCGCCGACAGGGAATGGAAACGCCTGCTGGCGGCGCCGCGCGTGACGCGGCGCGAACTCGACAAGGCCGACCACACCTTCTCGCGCCGGGCCTGGCGCGACCAGGTGTCGCGGTGGACGCGCGAGTGGCTACAGGCCTGGTGAAGCCGCAGCGGGCCTAGGCCGACGGCGCCGTCGCCCCGCGCGGCGGCGCCCGCAGGCAATCCGCGAAATCGTCGAACGCGCCATAGGCGCGCACCGGCCCCGCGCCGCACAGGGCCACGCCCTGGCCCTGGACGTCGCTCTGGCGCTGGCGCTGCGGCGCGTTGCCGCGCCAGGAAAAATCGCCGTCCAGCGGGGCCGCGAACAGGCGCCGCACGCCGTGGTAGCCGACGTAGGACGGCCACAGCGACGCCGTCTCGTTGTCGCCCAGGTGCAGCAGGCCGCCGTCGCGCGTACGGATCGGGCCGTCGACCAGGTTGCCGTCCAGGCGCGCGCTGCTGGTGGCGAAGCGCACGTCGATGCCGGCCGTGTCGACCACGGTATTGTCCTCGACGCGGCTGTCGGCGGCGCTATTCATGTAGATGCCGACGTCCGAGCAGGCCGCCACCAGGTTGGCGCGGATGCTCGCGCCCTGCTGTTCGACGATGCAGCGGCCGTCGCGGCAGAACGGCTTGTCGGTGCCGCCGCCGCCCAGCGACAGGCCGACGCGCTGGCCGGGCAGGCCGCGCAGCCGGTCCTCGCACCAGACCAGGTTGCGCTCGAACACGTTGGCGCTGCCGCCGCCCTTCACGAACGCGCCATAGCTGATGCGGTTGCCTTCCAGCTTGGCGAAATCCTTGATGACGTTGGCGCGGATGGTCCAGCGGCTGGCCGCCACCAGGTCGATCGGCACCACCGGGTTGGCGGTCTGGCGCGCATGGGTGTTCGACAGCGTGTTCGACGCGATCAGGCCGTCGTCCGGGAACTCGCCGCGCTCGCCGTTGATCTTGAAGTGGGCGTTGAAGTCCGTCACCGTGTTATTGACGGCGGCGAAATGCTTGCCGGCGCCGATCACGTGGAAGGCGTGCTCGCAGGTGCCGTCTTCGTCGCACATGCCGCGGATGGCCAGGTTCTCGAAGCGCCAGTAGGGCGCGCTGACGCGAAAGCCCTCGACCTGGGCGAACTCGATGTGCACGGTGCCCGGCTGCGCCGCGCGCACGACGATCGGGGCGTCCGCGCGGCCGGGCCGGCTGGCCTCGAGCGGGCGGCCGGCGAAGCGGTAGGTGCCTGGCAGCAGCGTGATCGTGTCGCCCGGCTGCGCCTGGGCCATGGCCTGGCGCAGGCCGTCCGCGTCCGTCACCGGCGTGCCGGCAGCGTCCGCGGCGCCGGCCGGCTGGCGCTGCGCGCCCAGCGCCAGCGCGGCCAGGTCCGGCGCGGCCGCGGGTTCGCCGCGGTCCAGCTGCAGCAGCGTGCGGCTGGCGAAGGCGCCGGCGGCGACGATGGCGGGATTGTGGCCGCTGCTGCGCTTTTCGACGTAGGGCGCGAGCGCGCGCGGCGCCAGGCCGAAATGCTCGACCACGGCCGCGGCGGCGCCCAGGCCGGCCAGCGCCAGCAGCAGCGCCGCGGACAACAGCAGGCCGGCGCGGCGCCGCCCCCGTCCCGCCGTGCGGGCGGCACGTCCGGAGCGTGCGCTCATGCGCTGGCCTTGATGCCGTGGCGTCCCATCAGGTCGTACATGGTCGGGCGGCTGATGCCCAGCATCTCGGAGGCCTTGACGATATTGCCGTCGGTGCGCGCCAGCGCCTTGATGATGGCCTTGTACTCGGCCTCGTCGCGCACCTGGCGCAGGTTCAGCGGTTCTTCCTCGGCGCCGGCGTCCGGCAGGCCCAGGTCGTCGGCGACGATGGTGTTCCCGTCGGCCATGATGACGGCGCGCTTGATGCAGTTTTCCATCTCGCGCACGTTGCCCGGCCAGGCATAGGCTTCGATGGCGGCGATCGCATCGGGTGCGAAGTGCAGCGAGGAGCGCGATTCCTGGGCGCAGAACTTGTTCTTGAAATGGTGGGCGAGCAGCGCCGCGTCGCCCTCGCGCTGGCGCATCGGCGGGATCGTCACGACGATCTCGGACAGGCGGTAGTACAAGTCTTCGCGGAAGCGTCCCTGGGCGCACAGTTCCTTGAGCTTCTGGTGCGTCGCGCAGACGATGCGCACGTCCACCGGGATTTCCTCGTGGCCGCCGACGCGCTCGATCACGCGCTCCTGCAGGAAGCGCAGCAGCTTGGCCTGCAGCGCCATC
>DAMAFT010000241.1:0-6855 GCA_031995805.1 Massilia sp. | reverse complement strand
CACCTGTCGAAGAAGACGCTCGACCTGGCGCGCCTGCGCACCCTGGTGCTGGACGAGGCCGACCGCATGACCGACATGGGCTTCTACGACGAGATCGCGGCCATCGTGAAGGAATGTCCGAAGCACCGCCAGACGCTGCTGTTCTCGGCCACCTACCCGGACGACATCCGCCAGGCCACCGAGCGCTTCCTGGCCGACCCGGAAGAAGTCGCGGTCGAGACCCGCCACGCGGAAAACCAGATCGACCAGCAGTTCTACGAGATCGGCTTCGACGGCCGCGAGGAGGCGGTGGCGCGCGTGCTGCGCCACTACCAGCCGACCTCGGCGATCGCCTTCTGCAATACCAAGGCGCGCTGCCGCGAGCTGGCCGAGGCGCTGCGCGCCCGGGGCTTCACGGCGCGCGCGCTGTACGGCGAGATGGAACAGCGCGACCGCGACGAGACGCTGCTCATGTTCGGCAACCGCAGCTGCACGGTGCTGGTCGCGACCGACGTGGCCGCGCGCGGCATCGACATCGCCGGGCTGGAGCTGGTCGTCAACGTCGACGTGTCGAAGGATCCGGAGGTGCACGTGCACCGCGTCGGCCGCACCGGCCGCGCCGGCGAGACCGGCCTGGCCGTCACGCTGGCCGCACCCAACGAAAAGCGCTTCGTGCGCCTGATCGAAGAGATGCAGGGCATCGAGGCCGGCTGGTACGACCTCGCTTCCCTCGACGACGGCGACGGCGCCTCCGATCCGGCCCCGATGCTGACCCTGTGCATCGCCGGCGGCAAGAAGGACAAGCTGCGCCCGGGCGACCTGCTGGGCGCCCTCACCGGCGACGCCGGCCTGGCCAAGGAGCAGGTCGGCAAGATCAATATCTTCGAGTTCAACGCGTACGTGGCGCTGGACCGCCGCGTGGCCCAGGACGCCTTCGATCGCCTGAACGGCGGCAATCCGCTGGGCGTCGACTTCGGCACCATCAAGGGCCGCAACTTCAAGATGCGCTTCCTCGAGGCTTGATTCGCCGCGGAGGACGGCCGCCGTGCGGGGGCGCGCACGGTTGAGCTGACGGCGAACGCCGAGGCGGTAAATCTGGCATGATCCGGCCAGGAGCCTTGGCAAAATGACTACGCAATCAACCATCGGACCGCAGCACCGGCACATCGAAGGCCGCACGGTACGCGACATCGTCGAGTACAGCCCGGAACAGGTCGACGAACCCTGGTGCCGCCGCATCTTCCGCCAGGTGCTGCAGTCGCTCGAACTGCAGTACGCCATGCGCATGCCGCACCGGCCCGTCACGCCCGACACCATCGTCTTCCACGACAACGGCGAACCGCTGCTCGTCCCCACGCCGGGCGCGCCCGCCGAGGGCAGCGAGTCCGGCGACCTGAACGCGCTGGCGCGCGTCGTCCACTATGCCGTCACGCGCGAACTGGCACCCACCGGGCCGCTGCGCGGGCGCGCACCCGGCTACAGCGATGCGCTGGTGACGGCCGTGGACCGCTGCATGGCCGCCGACCCGGCCGCGCGCCCGCAGACCGTCGAGGCGCTGCGCAACCTGCTCGGCATCGTGCCGCTGGGGCCGCCGCTGCCGTCGTCGCCCCCTCCGCCGCAAATGGCGCCCGCGCCGGCCGAGGTCCCTGCCACAGCAGCGGCCGCGCCCCCTGCCGCCGTCCGTGCGCCCTCGTCCGTGCCGTCCCAGCCCTCGTCCGGCGCCGCAACAACGACGGCGACGGCGGCCCCGGAAACGTCCACCTTCGCCGCGCCGTCCGCCCAGGGACGGCGCTGGCGCGGCCTGGCGCGCTGGCAACGCTGGGCCGTGGCGGGCGGCGGCGGCGCCGTGCTGCTGGCGCTGGCCCTGGCCATGTTCGCCGAGTTGCGCGACACCGGCTCCTTCGACCGCATCGTGCTGACCTTGCCGCAGGCGGGCGAAGGCAATGGCCCCGCCACGGCCGCTTCCGCAACTACCTCGGCTGCCGCGCCGGCATCGGCGCCGGCCGCGCCGGCGGACGCCGTCCCGCCGCCGATCGCGACAGCCACTCCCGCTGCGCCGCCCGCACGCGCGGCCGCCGCGCCGGCCTCCGCCCCGGTCGCCGGCGACAATGCCTACAAATTGTTCATCCAGCCCTGGGGCGTCGTCTACGTGGACGGTGTCGACCGCGGCGTCAGCCCGCCCGTCAAGCGCCTCGTGCTGGCGCCGGGCCGGCACACGGTGCGCATCGCCAACCCCAACTTCCAGGACCGCGTGCTGGACATCGATACGGCCGCCGGCGGCGA
Organism: Massilia sp.; assembly: GCA_031995805.1. GTDB lineage: Bacteria > Pseudomonadota > Gammaproteobacteria > Burkholderiales > Burkholderiaceae_D > Telluria. Next base: position 4,593 of record DAMAFT010000241.1, on the reverse strand, counting down.
CAGCATCGCCGTCGACTTCAACGAGGGCACCCGATAGTGCCCGCCAAACACCACGGAGACCGATGATCATCCAGCGCGCCACCCTGCTGCCCCTCCTCGCCGCCACCGCCGTCCTGCTCGGCGGCTGCGCCGAATTCCCCATCTTCGACAAGAAGCCGGCCCGCAACGGCGCGCACCCGAAGGCCGCCGCCGTGGTCGAGCGCGACGCGACGGCGCGCGAACCGGCCGCCCGTCCGAAGGAACGCCCGCGCGAGCGCGAGCAGGAGCGCGACGCCGCGCCGAAGGAATCCGCCGGCCTGCAGGAGGGCCTGAAGCTGTACAACGACGGCGACTACGCCGGCGCGATCCGGCGCCTGGGCGCGCGCGACGTCAACAACGGCCCGCTGGCGACGCGGCTGGCGGCGCTGAAGTACACGGCCTTCAGTTATTGCGTGACCTCGCGCCCGGCCCAATGCCGCCAGGCATTCGACAAGGCGCTGCGCCTCGATCCCGACTTCGACCTGGCGCCGGGCGAGCACGGCCATCCGCTTTGGGGGCCGGTATTTACCAAGGCCAAGAACCAGTCCCGGTAGGGTACGCTCCCTGCGGCGGGCCTTGCGTGCGCATGCGAACAGACGGCGCCGGCGCGCGCCGCGCACCATCGGGACCATGATCCCATCCATTCACACCATGCCGGCGCCGGCCCTCCCGCCGTGCAGCCGCAGCGGAGCCGCCGCATGAGCGCCGTGCCCGCCCACTGCGACGGCCCGCGGGCCGAAGGCACCCCGGCCGCCGCGCCGGCCGAGCGCAGCGCGCACCCGAACCTGGTGCTGGCCACCTCGATCCTGTCGAGCAGCCTGGCGTTCATCGATGGGTCCGTCGTCAATGTCGGGCTGCCGTCGATCGGGCGCGACCTGGGCGGCGACGGCGCCGGCCTGTCCTGGGTCGTAAACGGTTACCTGCTGCCACTCAGCGCGCTGCTGCTGCTGGGCGGCGCGGCCGGCGACCGCTATGGGCGGCGCCGCATCCTGCTGTGGGGCATCACCGTATTCGCCGTCGCCTCGCTGCTGTGCGCGCTGGCGCCGCAGTTGTGGCTGCTGGTCGGCGGACGGGTGCTGCAGGGCATCGGCGCGGCGCTGGTGCTGCCGAACAGCCTCGCCATCCTGGGCGCCACCTTCGAAGGCAAGGCGCGCGGCAAGGCGATCGGCATCTGGGCCGCGGCCGGGGCCGGCGCCGGCGCGCTCGGGCCGCTGCTGGGCGGCTGGCTGATCGACACGGTCGGCTGGCGCGCCGTCTTCACCATCAACCTGCCGATCGCGGCCGGCGCCCTGTTCATGGGCTGGCGCTACGTACGCGCGGCCACGGGCGGCCAGCGCGCCGCACTCGATCCGGGCGGGGCGCTGCTGGCCAGCCTGGGGCTGGGCTGCGTGACCTGGGGACTGGCGTCGGCTTCCGCCGCCAAGGCGTTCGGCATGGCTTCCGGACTGGCGGTGCTGGCCGGCGCGGCGATCCTGCTGGCCTTCCTGCGCGTCGAACGGCGCGCCGGCGAAGGCGCCATGCTGCCGCTCGCGCTGTTCGCCTCGCGCAGCTTTTCCGGCCTGAACCTGATGACCTTCCTGCTGTACGGGGCGCTGGGCGCGCTGATGCTGCTGGTGCCCTACATCCTGATCGAAGCGCTCGGCTACTCGGCCAAGCAGGCCGGCGCCGCGCTGCTGCCCTTCCCCGTCGTGATGGCGCTGGGTTCGCCGCCGATGGGCCGGCTGGCCGGCAGGATCGGCTCGCGCCTGCCGCTGTCGGTCGGCGCGCTGATCGTGGCCGGCGGCTTCCTGCTGGCGCTGCGCATCGGCACGGGCGGCTATGCGGCCACGGTGCTGCCGGCCATCCTCGCGATCGCCGTCGGCATGGCCTGCGTCGCCTCGCCGCTGACGACGGCCGTGCTGTCCTCGGTCGACGGCAGCCGCACGGGCGTGGCATCCGGCTTCAACAGCGCCGTCGCGCGCGGCGGCGGCCTGATCGCCACCGCCCTGCTGGGGCTGGTGCTGACGGCGCGCGGCGAGGCGCTGCTGGCGCCCTTCCACGCCGCGCTGGCCGTGTGCGCGGCCAGCGCGGCGGCGGCGGCCGTCTGCGCCTTCGTCTGGGTCGGCGCCGACGACAAGCCCCAGCGGCAGCCCGCGGATCAGTAGGTCCGGTTCAGCGCGACGCTGACGTTGCGCGGCGCCGCGTAGAAGCGCTGGTTCCAGTACAGGCTCTTCAGGCAGGTCTTGTCGGTCGCATTGTCCACGTTCACGCTCAGGCGCAGGCGCGGGTCGATCTCGTACTGCGCCATCAGCCCGACCGTGGCGTAGCCGCCCTGGCGGATCACGGCGGCCACGTCGCCGTAACGGAGGCGCGACTGCCAGTCGACGCTGGCGCCCACCTTCAGCGCCGGCAGCGCGGCGAAACGGTAGGTGGCGGCGCTGCGCAACAGGCGGCGCGGGATGGTGGTCCGGGCGTCCTGGCCGTCGTTGCCGGACATCGACATCCGGGTGAAGCCGACGCTGGCCCGTCAGCGCGAGCCGTGACGTACATCGATGTAACAAAGCCGCCTTGCGGCGGCTTCGACGACACCCGGCTCCAGCTTGGCATCAGTCGCCGCGCAGGTTCACCGAGGCGGGATACGCCGGCGCCCGGCGCCGCCTGCTGGCCTGTTCGTAGGCATACGCCATGCCGATCAGCGCCGCGTCGCTCCACGCCGTGCCGACGAAGGAGATGCCGACCGGCAGCCCGTGTACCTGCCCCGCGGGCACCGTCACGTGCGGGTAGCCGGCCACGGCTGCCGGGGACGAGAAGCTGCCGCCGTAGTGGTCGCCGTTGATGTAGTCGGTCAGCCAGGCCACGCCGCCGGTCGGCGCCACCAGCGCATCGAGTTTTTCCGCGCGCAGGACCTGGTCGATGCCTTCGCCGCGCGCGTAGCGGTGGTTGTTGGCCAGCGCGGCGCGGTAGGCCTGGTCGTCCAGGCCCGGCTTGCCCTGCGCGGCGACCAGGTGTTCCTGGCCGAAGAAACGCAGTTCGCGCGCCGCCTGCTTCTCGTTAAAGGCGATCACGTCGGCCATCGTCCTGACCGGCGCATGGGGCGCATAGGCCGCCAGCCAGGCTTCCAGGTCGGGACGGAACTCGGCCAGCAGGACGGCCAGTTCGCTGTCGCCGTACTTGTCGGTGTTCGGCACCTGCACGTCGACCAGCACCGCGCCCTGGGCCTTCAGTACGGCCAGTTCGGCCTCGACCACCGCATCGACGGCCGTGCTGCTGCCGAAGAAATTGCGCGCCACGCCGATGCGCTTGCCCTGCAGGCCGTCGCTGCGCAGCGCCGCCGCGAAGTCGGCCGGCTTGCCGCGGCTGGCGGCGGTCGCGCCGTCCTGCGGGTCGGCGCCGGCGAGCGCGGCCAGCAGCAAGGCGGCATCGGCCACGCTGCGCGTCATCGGCCCGGCCGTGTCCTGCGAGTGGGCGATGGGAATGATGCCGCTGCGGCTGACCAGGCCCAGCGTCGGCTTGACGCCGACGATGCCGCAGGTCGAGGCCGGCGACACGATCGAGCCGTCGGTCTCGGTGCCCACGGCCAGCGTCGCCAGGCTGGCCGCCATCGCCGCGCCGGAACCGGAACTCGAACCGCTGGGGTTGCGGTCCAGCGCGTACGGATTGCGGGTCTGGCCGCCGCGGCCGCTCCAGCCGCTGGTCGAATGGGTCGAGCGCATGTTCGCCCATTCCGACAGGTTGGTCTTGCCGAGGATGACGGCGCCGGCCGCGCGCAGGCGTTGCGCAACGAAGGCGTCGCGGCTGGCGCGCACCCCGTCCAGCGCCAGCGAGCCGGCGCTGGTGCTCATGCGGTCGGCGGTGGCGATGTTGTCCTTCAACAGGACCGGAATGCCGTGCAGCGGGCCGCGCACCTTGCCGTCCTTGCGCTCGCGGTCGAGGTCGGCGGCGATCGCCAGGGCGTCGGGATTCAGTTCGATCACGGCATTGAGGCGCGGCCCCGCCTTGTCGATGGCGGCGATGCGCGCCAGGTAGCGCTGCGCCAGGCCGACGGCCGTCAGCTTGCCGGCCTGCAGCGTGGCCTGCTGCTCGCGTACGCCGGCCTCCAGGATGGCGTCGCCAGCCGCTACGGCAGCCCGCGCCGTCTGCGCGAGGGCGGCGGTGCTGCCTGCGGCCAGTCCCAGTCGAACGAAATCCCTGCGGTCCATGCGTTCCTCCGTGAAATGAATGCGCCAGCATAGCAGCAAACTTGCCTATGTGACACGCCTCCATGTCCAGGCCGGGACAACACGCACGGGCGAAAAAAAACGCTGCCCGATGGGCAGCGTTTTTTCCCGAAGCGGGGGCAACTTAGTTGCGGACCACTTTCTTGTACTCGGCGGTACGGGTGTCGATCTCGATGACGTCGTCCTGGTTGACGAACAGCGGCACCTGGATGGTGAACTGCTTGGCTTCGATCGCGTTTTCCAGGCGGGCTTCCTTCATCACGTTGCCCGAGGTATTGCCCTTGACGGCCGGCTCGGTGTAGATGATCTGGCGGGCGATGGTGATCGGCAGTTCGACCGAGATGGCCTTGCCGTCGTAGAACACGGCTTCGCATTCCAT
>DAMAFT010000240.1:0-6887 GCA_031995805.1 Massilia sp. | reverse complement strand
GGATGCGCTCGTGGTCGAAGTGGGTGATCTTCTCGCGCAGGATGAAGTCTTCCATCGCGGTTGGGCCGCGCAGGCCGATCTTCAGCGAGTGCTGGTTGTCGGCGACCGGCACGCCCTGGTTGGTGGTCAGGTGGCGGCCGGACGGATCGGCGCGCACGCGGTCGAGCGGTTCCACCGTGCGGTTCTCGCCCACCGGCGGCTGGCCGCTGCCGACCTTGTCGGAACTGGCGATCTCGGTGCTGGTGCTGCCGGTCGTCGCCGGCGACGCCGGCTGGTGATGGTCGCCCACGTTGGGCGTGCGCGCGGCGTCGCCGTATTCGGCGGCCTTGTTCGGGTTGAACGGCATGGCGGCCGACAGCTGTTTTTCGTCGGCCATCTTGTCGAACAGGCGCGCCTCGACCGGGTTGGCCGGGGACACCGACGGCGGCGTCGGGTCCGACGGCCCGGCCATGGTGCTCAGTACCGAGCCGGCGCCGTCCGGCGTGCCTTGTGCGGGGGTCTTGCTTTTCGAAGTCATCCTGTCCTCACTGATTGAACCGGGGGTTTGTTGGACATCCAACATAGCCCGGGCGAGACAGGTGCCACGGTTACATCACTAACATAGCAGACAATAAAACCATTAAATGATTGCTATCACGCGAATAGAAATTTTTTATCGATAATGCAAGGAAACATCAGCGATGCCCGACGCGGCCGCGATCGATCGGCGCGATGGTCTTGTCGAACCAGCTGTCGATCATCTGCTTTTCGTAGCGCAGCGGCTCGCTGTCGAAGTAGCGGTTGAAGGTCTGCTGGTAATTCATGTCGGCCAGCTTCGCCTCGCCGCTCTTGACCACCTTGCCGTCCTGCTCGAGCACGTAGTTCAGGGTCATGCGCGGCCAGTCGGCGCTGCCGGTCAGCACGCGCAGGTCGCGGCCCATGCGCGCGTTCGGGATCAGGCGTCCGGCCGGATCGAAGTCGGTCACCTCGATGCGCAGGTCCTGGCCCGGCGGCAGCGACTGTCCCAGTTTGGCAAAGTGGTCGGTCACCTGCTGCAGCATCTCGTCGCGCTCCCAGGTGGCGAACGGCAGGTCGTGGAAGGTTTCCGGCTTGACGTAGGTGACGCTGACTGCGGCCGACGCGCTCCCCGCGGCCAGGGCCAGCAAGCCCGCCAGGGCCACTGACTGCATGAAAGATTTCATGGTGTCTTTCCTTTCGTTTTATCGGTATTCGACTACGAATATACGCCCGTTTGCGTCGTCGCGTCCGTCTCCCCGCTGTCAAAGTTTGTATCGAAATGTGTGGCCACGCACAGGGATTTCCAGGCCGTGTCCGGCACAATGACACGGCACCCGCAAAGGAGGAAACGTCATGCCGGAAGGTCCATCCCTGGTCATCCTGCGCGAGCAGGCGGCCCGGTTCGTGGGGCAGGAAATCGTGCGCGCCGAGGGCAATACCTGGGCCATCGATCCCGCGCGCCTGCGCGGCCGGCCGGTGCTGGCGCTGCGCACCTGGGGCAAGCATTTCCTGATCCAGGTGCCCGGCATGACCGTGCGCATCCACTTCCTGCTGTTCGGTACCTGGCGCATCGACGAACGGCGCGACAAGCCGGCGCGGCTGTCGCTCGGCTTCGCCGACGGCGGCGAAATCAACTTCTACGCCTGCTCGGTGAAGGAAGTCGACGGCGACCCCGATGCCGTCTACGACTGGGGCGCCGACATCCTGGCCGATGCCTGGAACCCGGCCAGGGCGCGCAAAGCGCTGCGCATGGCGCCCGCCATGCTGGCCTGCGACGCCCTGCTCGACCAGGACATCTTTGCCGGCGTCGGCAACATCATCAAGAACGAGGTGCTGTTCCGCACCCGCATCCATCCGCTGTCCACGGTCGGCGCGCTGCCGCCCGCCAGGCTGCGCCTGCTGGTGCAGGAGGCGCGCGCGTACAGCTTCGATTTCCTGGAATGGAAAAAGGCGGGCACGCTGAAACAGCACTGGCAGGCCCACGCCCGGACCACCTGCCCGCGCTGCCATATCCCGCTGCACAAGGCGATCCTGGGCAAGACGAAGCGCCGCAGTTTCTGGTGCGAGCGCTGCCAGAAACGCTACGCATGACCCGGAACGGTGCGTGCGCACCATCGCGGCACCATCCCCTGGCGCATGCCGTTGACATGGCATAAAGACAGGGGAGCAAGCCGTTGTACAAGTGTGACTCGCTATGCCGCACACGTAATATTTCTTGTTGTTAATGGGTACTGCCCATACTACAATCGTTTCGACGCGCTGCTGCGTGCAAGCAATGTTCTTACCTTTTTTTCATCCTTGTATTCACGATACGGACATCGTCTATGTCATTCCTTTCTTCTGCCGCGCCGAAACTCGCTCCATGGAAGGTCTTGCTGGTCGACGACGAGCCGGACATCCATGACGTCACCAAGCTGACCCTGTCGCGCTTCCGCCTGGACGGCCGCGCCCTGAGCTTCCTGCATGCCTACAGCGGCGCGGAAGCGAAGGAAGTGCTGGCGCGCGAGAAGGACATCGCGCTGGTGTTCCTGGACGTCGTCATGGAATCCGAGGACAGCGGCCTCGAGGTGGCGCGCTGGATGCGCCAGGACCTGGACAACCAGTTCACCCGCATCGTGCTGCGTACCGGCCAGCCGGGCCAGGCGCCGGAAGAGCGCGTGATCGTCGACTACGACATCAACGACTACAAGGAAAAGACGGAACTGGACCGCACCAAGCTGTTCACGACCACCTTCGCCGCGTTGCGCGCCTACCGCGACATCATGAAGGTCGAGGATGCGCGGCGCGTGCAGCAGAACTACCGCGAAGGCCTGGAGCGCGTGATCGCGGCATCCTCGCACCTGTTCCGCCAGCGTAACCTGAAGGATTTCGCCAACGGCCTGCTGCAGCAGGTCGTGGCCCTGCTGCAGCTCGAGCAGAGCATGCTGCTGCGCCTGGCTGGCGCCAGCGTGATCGCGGGAGAAACGCGCTACGAAGTGCTGGCCCGCATCGGCGACCTGGGAGAAGAACCGATCGGCCCGGAACTGGTGGCCCAGCTCGACGAGGCGCGCCACAACCGCATCTCCAAGCTGCACGGCGACACCTATGTCGGCTACTTCCCGAACAACAGCGGCAAGGCGTCGCTGCTGGTGCTGAGAGGCGTGGAGGAGATTTCCGAAATCGACGTGCAGCTGCTCGACGTGTTCTGCTCGGGCGTCGCGATCGCCTTCGACAACATCCTGCTGAACCAGGAAATCACCGATACCCAGGCCGAGCTGATCCTGCGCCTCGGCGACGTGGTCGAGTCGCGCTCGAACGAGGCCGGCAACCACGTGCGCCGCATGGCCCAGGTATGCCACATGCTGGCCCAGGAATCGGGCATGTCGGAAGAGGAAACGGCGGTGCTGATGCACGCCGCGCCGATGCACGACATCGGCAAGATCGCCACGCCCGACGCCGTGCTGCTCAAGCCGGGCCGCCTGACGCCGGAAGAATGGGAGATCATGAAGCAGCACCCGACCGTGGGCCTGCAGATCCTCGACGGCTCGCAGCGCCCGATCCTGAAGGCAGCCGCCGTGATCGCCCACCAGCACCACGAGAAGTACGACGGCAGCGGCTATCCGCAGGGCCTGCGGGGCGAGGACATCCACCCGTACGCGCGCATCGTGGCGGTGGCCGACGTGTTCGATGCGCTCACCCACGAGCGCGTCTACAAGGATGCCTGGCCGATCGGGCAGGTGCGCGACTACCTGCAGGACGTCGCCGGCAAGCACCTCGATCCGCACTACGTCGACCTCCTGATCCGCAACCTCGACAAGGCCGAGCAGATCAACAGTCGGTGGCCCGACTAAATCCCCATGGCGGGACAGCCGCCTTGTAGTCGGGTAACATGCGGGGCGGCGAGATGATTCGTCGCCCACACTCATTCCGGCATGTCCCGATGCGCATCCGAACCCGCCTCCTGATCCTGATCCTCGCGATCCTGGTGCCCGCTTTCCTGGCGGCCGCGCTGGCGGTCGGCTACGTCTACGTCGAGGAGCGGCGCGCCCAGGAAAACAGCGTCAAGGAGACGGTGCGCGCCTTCGCGCTGCTGGTCGAGAACGAACTGGAAAATACCGAAGGGATCCTGCACACGCTGGCCCGTTCGCCCGCGCTGGCCGAAGGCGACATGGAAGAGTTCCATCGTCATGCCCGCGCGATGGCGCCGCTGCGCGACGGCGCCATCGTCCTGCATGCCACCAGCGGCGCCAGGCTGCTGGATACGCGCGTGCCCTTCGGCAGCGCGCTGCCGACGCGACGCCTGGCCAACATCGACGCGCTGGCGCGCCGCGACGGCGCCGACCGCACGCTGGTCTCCGACCTGTTCGCGGGCCCGGACGGCATCCACCGCTTCGTGGTCCAGGTCCCGGTGCGGCTGGACGGGCGCGTCGCCTACTACATGAGCATGAGCGTGAACGCGGCCAAGCTGCAGGCGCTGCTGGAGCGCCAGCGCTTCCCGGCGCAGTGGCAGGCCGTGATCGCCGACCGCCAGGGCCGCGTCGTCGCGCGCCTGCGCGAGGCCGATAAATTCCGCGGCCACATGGTGCGCGACGAGGTCTTGCGCAGCTTCCTGCAGCATCAGGAAGGCACCGTGTCCGCCACCAACCTGGCCGGGATCCCGATGCATGGCTTCTTCAGCACCGTCCCCAACTACGGCTGGCGCGCGATGGTCACCATCCCGCAGGAAGAAATGCGGCGCGTGCCGCTGTACACGGCGTCGTTCCTGGCCGCCATCATGGCCCTGCTGCTGGTGCTGGCGGTGGCGGGCGCGCGCTGGTTCGGCCGGCGCGCCGCGGCCCCGATCGAATACCTCGGCCGCGGCGCCGAAGACCTGGCCCAGGGCCGCGAGGTCGCCTACGAGCCGCAGGGCGTGCTGGAGATCGACGCGGTGGCGCGGCGCCTGGCCGAGGCCAGCCGCCAGGTCCTGCGTTCCCAGGCCGAGCTGGAACGGCGCGTGGCCGAAGCGGTGGACAACAGCGAGCGCGCCCAGAAAGCACTGATGCAGGGCCAGAAGCTGGAAGCGCTGGGCCGCCTGACCGGCGGCATCGCGCACGAATTCAACAACCTGCTGCAGACCCTGACCACGGCGCTGCAGATCGCCGCATTGACGTCGAACCAGCCCAAGGTGCAGGGCCTGATCGACACCTGCAAGCGCACCGTCGGCCGCGCCGCCGCGCTGACCACCCGCCTCGGCTCGTTCGGGCGCCTGCAGGATGCGAAACTGGCGACGGTCGACCCGGGCGAACAGGTGCGCGGTTCGGTGCAGCTGCTGCGCGGCGTGCTGCGCCAGGGCAGCAGCCTCGAGATCGATTGCGCCGACGACCTGTGGCCGGTGACGGTCGATCCGCTGCAGTTCGACCTGGCCCTGTTGAACCTGTCGATCAATGCGCGCGACGCCATGCCGCACGGCGGCCGCCTGCTCATCGCGGCGCGCAACGCGACGCTCGAACCGGCCTTGGGGCGCCCGGGCGGCGACTACGTGCGGGTGAGCGTGACGGACAGCGGCAGCGGCATGCCGCCCGAGGTGCTGGCGCGCGCCCTCGATCCGTTCTTCACCACCAAGGCGCCAGGCCAGGGCACGGGCCTCGGCCTGCCGCAGGCCTATGCGTTCGCGACCCAGTCGCAGGGCTGGCTGGCGCTGGCGAGCACGGTCGGCGCCGGCACCACGGTCGACCTCTACCTGCCGCGTTCGCACCAGCCGCTGACGCCGCAGCAACCGGCGCGCCAGGGCGCCGAACTGCCGCGTGGCGCCGGCCGCGTGCTGTTCGTCGAAGACGATCCGCTGGTGCGCGAGGCCGTCGTGCGCGGCCTCGAGGATGCCGGCTTCGACGTGGTGGTCGCGTCCAGCGGCGACGCGGCGCTGTCCATGCTCGACGCCGGGCTGGATGCCGACGTGGTGTTCTCCGACATCGTCATGCCGGGCAAGGTCAGCGGCATCGACCTGGCCGCCCTGCTGCGCGAACGCCGTCCCGGCCTGCCGGTCGTGCTGGCGACCGGCTACACCGAGCAGCGCGCCGCGCTTCCCGACGTGCAGGTATTGTCCAAGCCCTACGAGATCGAGCAGCTGGCCGCCCTGCTGGGCGAGCTGGCCGCGAAGGAGTGAACGCCATGGAACTGCAAGCCCTGCCCCTGCGCCTCGGCGCCGGCGCCGACCTGCGCGCCGAGCTCGACGCCATCCTGGGCCGCCACGGCGCGGCCGCCGCCTTCGTCGTGCAGGGCATCGGCAGCCTGTCCGTGGCGCGCCTGCGCTTCGCCGGCCGACCCGGTTTCACCGCGCTGCGCGGCGACCTGGAAATCGTCGCCCTGGGCGGCTCGCTGGCGCCGGACGGGTCGCACCTGCACATGGCGGTGTCCGACGCCGACGGCCGCGTGACGGGCGGGCACGCGGGACCGGGGTGCATCGTGCGCACGACGGCGGAGGTGCTGGTGGCGCTGCTGCCGGGGTGGCGGTTCGGCCGCGAGGACGATCCGGCGACCGGGTACAAGGAATTGTCGGTACGGGCCGCGGCGCGCTGAGCGGCGCACCATTGCGCCGCCGATCACGTCATGTGACGGCCAGCTGCTTTTTCCGGAGCTTGCGCGGAAACCGCAGGTGATACTGCAGGCCCTGCCCCGGGCTGCTCTCCACCCGCAGCGTGCCGCCCAGCGCGCCGGTCACGAGGTTGTACAGGATGTGCGCTCCCAGCCCGCTGCCGCCGTTGCCGCGCTTGGTCGTGAAGAACGGGTCGAACAGCTTGCCCAGCGTGTCCGCGTCCATGCCGGCGCCGTCGTCGCCGTACTCGAACGCCACCATGTCGTCTTCCAGCACGGCCTGGATGCGGATCCGGCCCGCCTGCTCGCGCGCGAAGCCGTGCACCAGCGAGTTCATGACC
>DAMAFT010000239.1:0-6901 GCA_031995805.1 Massilia sp. | reverse complement strand
AACAACGAAGTCGCGTTCCGCTTCTATCGCGCCTCGGTGCACGCCGGCTACCGCGGCGATGTTGCGCACCTGGCCGGTCAGGTTCGAGGCCATGAAGTTGACGTTGTCGGTCAGGTCCTTCCAGGTGCCGCCGACGCCCGGCACATAGGCCTGGCCGCCGAGCTTGCCCTCGGTGCCGACCTCGCGCGCCACCCGCGTCACTTCCGATGCGAAGGACGAGAGCTGGTCCACCATCACGTTGATGGTGTTCTTCAGTTCCAGGATCTCGCCCTTCACGTCCACCGTGATCTTCTTGCCCAGGTCACCGTTCGCCACGGCCGTCGTGACTTCCGCGATATTGCGCACCTGGCCCGTCAGGTTGCCCGCCATCGAGTTCACGCCGTCGGTCAGGTCCTTCCAGGTGCCGGCCACGCCCGGCACGTTGGCCTGGCCGCCCAGCTTGCCCTCGGTACCCACTTCACGAGCCACGCGGGTCACCTCGGACGCGAAGGAGTTCAGCTGGTCCACCATCACGTTGATGGTGTTCTTCAGTTCCAGGATCTCGCCCTTCACGTCCACAGTGATCTTCTTGGACAGGTCGCCGTTCGCCACGGCGGTCGTCACGTCCGCGATGTTGCGCACCTGGCCGGTCAGGTTGCCCGCCATCGAGTTCACCGAGTCGGTCAAGTCCTTCCAGGTGCCGGCGACGCCTTTCACCATGGCCTGGCCGCCGAGCTTGCCCTCGGTGCCGACCTCGCGCGCCACCCGCGTCACCTCGGACGCGAACGACGACAACTGGTCCACCATCACGTTGATGGTGTTCTTCAGTTCCAGGATCTCGCCCTTCACGTCCACCGTGATCTTCTTGCCCAGGTCGCCGTTCGCCACGGCGGTGGTCACCGCCGCGATGTTACGGACCTGGCCCGTCAGGTTCGAGGCCATGAAGTTCACGTTGTCCGTCAAGTCCTTCCAGGTGCCGGCGACGCCCGGCACATAGGCCTGGCCGCCCAGCTTGCCTTCGGTGCCCACCTCGCGCGCCACGCGGGTCACCTCGGACGCGAAGGAGCGCAACTGGTCCACCATGACGTTGATCGTGTCCTTCAGCTGCAGGATCTCGCCGCGCACGTCCACCGTGATCTTCTTCGACAGGTCGCCGTTCGCCACCGCGGTGGTCACCTCGGCGATGTTGCGCACCTGCGAGGTCAGGTTGCCCGCCATCGAGTTCACCGAGTCGGTCAGGTCCTTCCACGTGCCCGCCACGCCCGGCACGTAGGCCTGGCCGCCGAGCTTGCCCTCGGTACCCACTTCGCGCGCCACGCGCGTCACCTCGGACGAGAACGACGACAGCTGTTCCACCATCGTGTTGGCGGTGGTCGCGGCGCGCAGGTACTGGCCCTTGAGCGGGTGGCCGTCGACTTCCAGCGCCATCGTCTGCGACAGGTCGCCCTTGGCCACGGCGCCGATCACGCGCGCCATCTCGGTGGTGGGACGCACCAGGTCGTCGATCAGGGTGTTCACGGAACTGAGGATGGTCGACCAGCCGCCCACCACGCCCGGCACGTCGGCGCGCTGGGTCAGGTGGCCTTCGCGGCCGACCACGCGCGAGACTTCGGTCACCGTCTCGACCATCCTCTGCTTGGTCTCGATGATGTCGTTCAACGTATCGGCGATCTTGCCGGAGACGCCGGTCCAGTCGGACGGCATGCGAATGGAAAAATCGCCTTTTTTCAGGGCCATCAGCGTGGACAGCAGCAGCTTGACGTCGAGCTGTTCGGCCATGTCGGTCATCGTATTCATCAACTCGGGTTCCTCGGGGAAGGGAAACGGATAGGGCAGCGGTAAACGTTATTCTTGTAACCAGGCAATCAAGGTCGGCTTGCAACGCCAACAATAACTTGCATTTATGCAATTTTAATCAGACAATTCGCGCGAGCATAAAAGAATGGCCGGGTTTTTGGCGCACGATTGAAGAGAGATGTCCTTGCGGAGGGGTTTCCCCTCCTTTCGTATAACTGGACAAGTGCCCGGAAATTGGCCACTATGGATAAAAGCATAATTTTTCGTGCTTTTCAGTTACAACTCATCTAGCATGGCGACTGTCATTACATCAACAGCGCGAGGAAGACATGAAGACGGTCGAACTTGACGAGCTGCTGCACAGCGATAACGCCGCCACGTGGGGGCAGGCGCTGTTCGCGCTGGGCCGCGAGTATGGTTTCGACAAGGTCATGTTCGGAATGTCGGGCTCGCGCCATGCGCGCCTGGACAATGCCTTCATCCAGACGAATTTTCCCGCAAAATGGCGCGAACGCTACGAGGCCGAGCGGCTCGCCTACGTCGATCCGGTGGTCGTGCATTGCCTGCAGAGCACCTTGCCCCTGATCTGGCAGCCGGAGCTGTACCGCAGCCAGGCCCAGCGCGCGCTGTACGAGGATGCCTGCGGCCATGGCCTGCGCGCGGGCGTGACGTTTCCCGTCCACGGTCCGAACGGCGAATTCGGCCTGCTGTCCTTCGCCGCCGATGCGCACCCCGATTCGGTGCGGCTGCGCGGGACCACGGCAATGCTGGCGGAACTGGCGCTGGTGCGCGACTATGCGTTCGCGTCCGCCGTGCGGTTCTGCCCGCCGGTCGCGCAGGAAGCGGCGCCCAAGCTGACGCCGCGCGAGCTGGAAGTGCTCAACTGGGTAATGGTGGGAAAATCATCCTGGGAAATCTCGAAGATCACCGGCTGCTCCGAGGCAACGGTGAACTTCCACATGGGTAATATCCGGCAGAAGTTCAACGTCAATACCCGGCAACAGGCCGTCGTCCGGGCGATTTCCCTGGGCTTGATTACCCCAGAAGATCACCATCGTTGAGCTTGCCGTTGACGTAGAGCTTCAACAGCAGGGCCACGGGGGCGGGGATGGCGAGACCGGTCTCGAAGCGGCTGCCGCTGGACTGGGTCACGCCGAAGCGGCCCCAGAACTTTTCCTGGCTCTCGCGTTTGCCGATGCGATATTTCTTCAGGTCGCCGACGGAGAGCGCCGGCGGTACCGGTTTGACCAGGGTGCCTGCCGCAGGTTCACGCAGGCTTGCTTCGGTAACGAAATCATTAGCCATCGCCGCTCCCTCAGAGAAAGATGTGTGGGAAACAAGTATTCCATGCATCATTCATCTAGCGTCCTAGCAATCTTGCTAGTTCCCGCTGGAACGTCCCTGGAGCGGTGCCCTTGGCGGTGCGACAGGGGCTTGCTTTATATCAAAAGATAGGGCAAGCCCCGCGCCTGTTCCTTGCGCAGCCTTGTCAAGCCTATTTCAATTGTTTCAACAAAAAGGCATAGGTCAGCGCATACATCGTGGCCGTCTGCTCGTTGTTGGCCGCGCCGGCATGGCCGCCTTCCGTGTTTTCCCAGTACAGCACGTCATGGCCCTGGGCTTGCATCAGCGCCGCCATCTTGCGCGCGTGGCCGGGGTGGACGCGGTCGTCGCGCGTGGACGTGGTGAACAGCACGCGCGGATAGCGCTTGTCGGCCGAGACGTTGTGGTAGGGCGAGTAGCGGGCGATGGCGCCCCACTGCTGCGGGTCGTCCGGGTCGCCGTATTCGCCCATCCAGGACGCGCCGGCCAGCAACTGGTGGTAGCGGCGCATGTCCAGCAGCGGTACCTGGCAGACGACGGCATTGAACAGGTCCGGGCGCTGGGTCAGCGCGGCGCCGACCAGCAGGCCGCCGTTGCTGCCGCCCATGATGCCGAGATGCCGCGGGGAGGTGAGGTTGCGCCGGACCAGGTCCTGGGCCACGGCCAGGAAGTCGTCGAAGGCCTTCTGCCGGTTTTCCTTGAGCGCCGCCTGGTGCCAGCGCGGGCCGAACTCGCCGCCGCCGCGGATGTTGGCCAGCACGTAGATGCCGCCCTGGGCCAGCCAGGCCGCGCCCGTCACGCCGCTGTAGAAGGGTTTCAGCGAGACCTCGAAGCCGCCGTAGCCGTACAGCAGCGTCGGATTGCTGCCGTCCCACGCGACGTCCTTGCGCATCACGACGAAGTAGGGCACGTAGGTGCCGTCCGCGGATTTCGCCGCGAACTGGCTGACCGTGTACGGCGCCGCGTCGAAGAAGGCGGGCATCGACTTGAGCGGTTCGCGCGCGTCGCTGCCGGCGTGCGCGAGCCAGGTGCTGGTCGGGGTCAGGAAGTCGGTGACGGTGAGGAAGTAGTCGTCCGATTCGATCTCGTCGACGCTGTCGACTTCCAGCGCGCCCATGGCCGGGACGTCGACGTCGCGCCGGACCCAGCGCCCGTCCTGCAGGCGCAGCTCGACGACACGGTTCTTGACGTTGTCGAGGATGGTGAGCAGGATCGCGCTGCGCGTGGCGGCCACGCCGTCCAGCGAGGTGGTCGGCGTGGGCTGGAACAGCATCTCGAAATCGGTGCCGCCGGCCAGGTAGCGCTCGAAGTCCATCGCCAGCAGGGCGCCCTGCGGCCAGGTGCGCCCGCCCGCTTCCCAGTCGGAACGCAGCTCGATCACGATCTCGTTGCGGATGGTGAAGGCGTTGGCGTCGTCGGGCTTGGGGATCTGCGTCAGTCGGTCGCCGTCGCGCAGGAACAGCTCGCTGCTGTAGAAGTCGACCTGGCGGTTGACGAATTCGCGCTCGTGGCCCGGGGTGAAATCCTTCCAGGCCGAGGCCGACAGGTCGTCGGGCAGGGCCGCGTAGACGGTGGCGGCGTCCTGCAGCGGCGTGCCGCGCTTCCATTCCTTGACGATGCGCGGGTAGCCGGAACTGGTCATCGATTCCGGGCCGAAGTCGGTGGCGACGAACACGGTGTCGCGGTCGATCCAGCCGATGCTGGTCTTGGCCTCGGGGACGAAGAAGCCGTCGGCGACGAAGGTCTTGCTGTCCAGGTCGAATTCGCGCACCACGTGGGCGTCGCCGCCGCCGCGCGACAGCGAGACCAGCGCGCGGCTGCCGCGCGGCTTGAGCTTGACGCTGCCGGCCCAGACCCAGTTCTCGTTGTCCTCGCGCGCCAGCGCGTCGAGGTCGAGCACCGTTTCCCAGGCCGGCTCGGGCTTGCGGTATTCCTCCAGCGTGGTGCGGCGCCACAGCCCGCGCTCGTGCTCGGCGTCGCGCCAGAAGTTGTACCAGAAGCCGGCGTGGTAGCCGACCCAGGGAATCTTTTCCTTCGAATCGAGGATGGTCTTCAGGCGCGCGCGCAGCGGCGCATAGTCGGCGCGCGCCGCCAGTTCGCCTTCGCTATGGGCATTGCGTTCGCGCACCCATTCGAGCGCGCCTTCGGACGCCACCTCTTCCAGCCAGCCGTGCGGATCGGCATTCGTCGCATCTTGCGTCGTCTCTTGCGCGGTGTCTTGCGTCGTGTCTTGCATGGGGTTTCCTTGTTCCTCTCGGGGCCGCTTCAAGCGGATGGCGCCATGGTAGCAAACAACGCCGGGCGCGGCGTCCGCCTGCCGTGCCGGCCCGCTGCCAGCTCTACCAATCGGCGCCGACAAGGAGTATGCTTCCGGCATCCCTTTGCCGTCCTTCGTCATGCCATCCCCGATCACTCCCGGCCTCCTCATCCTGCACGGCAACCAGATGGAGCTGCTGCGCGCCGCCGTCTTCGACTGGCTGCGCCAGCAACCGCTCGGCCCGCTCGAGGACGAGCTGATCCTGGTGCAGTCGAACGGCGTGGCCGAGTGGCTCAAGATCGCGCTGGCCGAGGAACTGGGCGTGTGCGCCGCCACCCGCGTCATGCTCCCGGCGCGCTTCCAGTGGCAGGCCTACCGCGGCATGCTGGGACCGGAGCGGGTGCCGCGCCGTTCGCCGTTCGACAAGGACGCGCTGACGTGGCGCCTGATGCGCCTGCTGCCCGCGCTGCTGCAGAAGGAAAAATTCGAGCCGCTGCGCCACTTCCTGTCCGACGGCGACCAGGAGCGCCGCCTGCAGCTGGCCGAGCGCCTGGCCGACCTGTACGACCAGTACCAGGTCTACCGTGCCGACTGGCTGGACGACTGGGCGGCCGGGCGCGACCAGTTGCGCCGGCCCGGCGGCGAGCCGGTCGCGCTGGCGCCGGACCAGTGCTGGCAGGCGCAGCTCTGGCGCGAGATCCACGCGAGCATGCCGCCGGAACGGCGCTGGTCGGGCCGCGCCACCATCCACCAGCAGTTCATGGCCGCCGTCGAGGACGGGCGCGCGCCGGCGCTGCGCCTGCCGCGCCGCGTGATCCTGTTCGGCATGTCGACGCTGCCCTACCAGACCATCGAGGCGATGGCCGGGCTGTCGCGCCACACCCAGGTGCTGGTGGCGGTGCCGAACCCGTGCCGCTTCTACTGGGGCGACATCATCGAGGGCCGCGACCTGCTGCGCGCCGCGTTCAAGCGCCAGCAGCTGCGCGAGGGCAAGGACCTGGCCGCCGTCCCGATCGAGGAACTGCATGCGCACAGCCACCCGCTGCTGGCAAGCTGGGGCCGCCAGGGCCGCGATTTCATCCGCATGCTCGACGAATTCGACGGCGAGCACGGCGCCCGCTTCGGCAACCTGCGCGTCGACCTGTTCTCCGACGAGGAAGGGGAAACGCTGCTGGGCCAGGTGCAGGCCGCCGTGCGCGACCTGCTGCCGCTGGCCGAGCATCCGCACGTGGCGCCCGACCCGGCCGACCGCTCGATCGAGTTCCACGTCGCCCACGGCGCCCAGCGCGAGGTCGAGGTGCTGCACGACCAGTTGCTGTCCTGGCTGGCCCAGGATGGGGCGGAGCCGCTGCGTCCGCGCGACGTGGTGGTCATGGTGCCCGACATCGACACCTTCTCGGCCGCGATCCACGCCGTGTTCGACCAGTACCGGCCGGGCGATCCGCGCCGCATCCCGTTCCAGATCGGCGACGTCAAGGACCGCAGCGTCGATCCGCTGCTGGTGGCGCTCGAATGGCTGCTGCGCCTGCCGCAGCAGCGCTGCCG
>DAMAFT010000238.1:0-6916 GCA_031995805.1 Massilia sp. | reverse complement strand
CCGATGGAAACCATGCTGAACAAGATTCCGACCGCCACCCTGCTGCCCTCGGTGTTCCGCGCCGACGGCTTTTGCGAGGCGACGCTCGACACGGTGCTCGGCCTGTCCGTGCCGCAGTGGTCGGCCGTCTGGTTCGTGCTGCTGACGCTGGCCCTGGCCGGCGTGCTGGCAAGGCGCGCGCGCCGATGACCGTCCGTCCCGGCATGCCCCTGGGCGCGGCGCTGGCCGCGCTGCCGCTCGATCCGCTCGAGAACCGCATCCTGCTGTGCCATGCGACGGGCCTGAGCCGCGTCCAGCTGATCACCCGCGCCGACCAGCCGCTGGGAAACGACGAGGCGGCGCGCCTGCAGGCGCTGGTGGCGCGGCGCCGGCAAGGCGAGCCGATCGCCTACATCGTCGGCAAGCGCGAATTCTTCGGCCTCGACTTCGAGGTCGGTGCAAGCGTGCTGATCCCGCGCCCGGACACCGAACTGATCGTCGAACTGGCGCTGGAACGCCTGCCCGCCGGCGCGCGCCTGCTCGACATGGGCACCGGCAGCGGCGCGATCGCCGTGGCGGCGGCGCATACGCGGCCGGATGCGCACGTCACCGCGCTGGACGTCAGCGACGCCGCCCTGGAGATCGCCCGGCGCAATGCCGCCGCCAACGGCGCGCAGGTACGCTTCCTGCGCAGCGACTGGTTCGCGGCGCTGGACGCGGCAGGGCGCTTCGACGTGATCGCCTCGAACCCGCCCTACATCGCGGCGGGCGACGCCCACCTGTCCCGGGGCGACCTGCGCTTCGAACCGGTCGGCGCGCTGACCGACCACGCCGACGGCCTGTCGGCGCTGCGCATCATCGTCGACGGCGCGCCGGGCTACCTCGCCACCGCCGGCTGGCTGCTGCTGGAGCACGGCTACGACCAGGCCGCCGCCGTGCGCGCGCTGCTGGCGGCGCGCGGTTTCAGCGAGGTGCAGAGCTGGCGCGACCTGGCCGGCATCGAACGGGTCAGCGGCGGCCGGCTCGCGGCGTAGCGCGCGCCGCAGCGCGCGCCACACCACACGCCGTCGAGCGCGACGGCGGCGCGGCCGGCGCGGCCCGTTTGTTACAATTCCCGATCCCCATCCCGGAGCCCATGCCGATGCGTCGACTGCTATCGACAATCATCCTGCTCGGCCCCCTGGTCGCCCTGGCCGCCAGGGTCGACCCCACGACGACCGCGACCCCGCCCGCCGCCGCCGACCAGGCCCGCGCCCTGTTCGAACGCGACTGGCAATGGCGCCTGCAGCACCAGCCGGAACTGGCCACCAGCGTGGGCGACCATCGCTACGATGCGCAACTGGCCGATACCTCGCTGGCCGCCGCGGCGGCGGCGATCGAGCACGAACGCCGCATGCTGGACCTCGCGCGCGCCATCGACCGCCAGCAGCTGGCGGGCCAGGACCGCCTGTCCTGGGACCTGTTCGTGGCCGACAAGGAAAGGCGGCTGGCCGGCGCCGCCATCGTCGCCTTCGACCCGCAGCCGATCACCGCCCAGGACGGCCTGCAGGTGCGCCTGCCGCAACTGGTGGCGCAGATGCCCTTCGTGACCGAGGACGACTACCGCAACTACCTGGCGCGCCTGAACGCGCTGCCGCAGCACGTCGACGGCCTGGTCGAGCAGATGCGCGAAGGGATGCGCACCGGCTGGACGGCGCCGCAGGCCATCATGGCCGCGCTGCCCGGGCAGTTGCGCGCCCTGCGCGAGCACCTGGCCGACGGCGCGGTCGGTGCGCCGCTGCGGGCCATGCCCGCCACGGTGGCGCCGGAAGTGCGCGAGCGCCTGGCGCTCGAAGGCATCGTCGCCCTGAAGACCGCCGCCGACGCGCTGCAGCAACTGGAGGACTTCGTGCGCGACGAGTACCTGCCGGCCGCGCGCGCGACCATCGGCGCGTCGAGCCTGCCGGGCGGGCCGGCCTGGTATGCCTGGCTGGCGAACGGCGCCACCACGACCGCGCTGGCGCCGGCCGGGCTGCATGCGCTCGGCCTGAAGGAAGTGGCGCGCCTGCGCGGCGAGATGCAGGCGCTCATGCCGCTCACGGGCTTTCGCGGCAGCTATGCGCAGTTCCTGGCCTTCGTGCGCAGCGACCCGCGCCTGTTCTACGACGACCCGGAGATGCTGCTGAACCGCTACCGCCGCACCATCGCCCGCGTCTACGCGCGCCTGCCGCTGCTGTTCGGCGCCATCCCCGAGGACGAGATCGCGGTCAAGCCGGTGCAGCAGGCCGGCGCCGAGGGCCAGGGCGGCGCCTACTACGAGGCCGGCAATGCGGCGCGCACGGCGGCACTGGTCGTGAACACGTCGCGCCTGGAGACGCGGCCGATGTGGGAAGTCGAGACCCTGACGCTGCACGAGGCCGTGCCCGGCCACCACCTGCAGGTGGCGCGCGCGCGCGCCATCGCCGACCTGCCGGCGTTCCGCCGCTACGGCTGGTATCCGGCCTTCGGCGAAGGCTGGGCGCTGTATGCGGAAGGACTGGGGCCGGAACTGGGCCTGCTGCGCGACCCGTTCTCGCAGTTCGGCCGCCTGGCCGACGAGCAGCTTCGCGCCGCGCGCCTGGTGGTCGACACCGGCATCCACGCGCTCGGCTGGTCGCAGCGCCAGGCCGTCGACTGGCTGAACGCCAACACGGCCAATCCGCCCGCCGACAACGAGGTCGAGGTCATGCGCTACATCGCCCAGCCGGGCCAGGCGCTGGCCTACAAGGTTGGCCAGCTGCGCATCGCCGCCCTGCGCGCCCGGGCCCAGGCCGCGCTGGGCACGCGCTTCGACGTGCGCGCCTTCCACGACGCCGTGCTGGCCGACGGCGCGCTGCCGCTGGACGTGCTGGACCGGCGCATGGACGACTGGATCGCCGCGCAGCGCACGCCGGCGGCAGCGCCCGCGCCGGTGGACGCGGCGGTGTTCGGCGCGCCGCCGCCGGCCGCCCCGGCCCCCGCGAAGACGGGCTCATCCCCATAGTCAGGAGGCCGTCACGTTCTCCTGCTACGATAGCCTTGTGAATACAATTGTCATATCGATGGACGCTCGGCGCGCTCGGTCGATTTCGGTTACTCTCTGCACCTTCACGGCAGTATAAGAAAGGAAACCCTGTGTCGAACCAACTGACCCGCCGCCTGGCCCTGCTGGACGACGATGCCCACCGCGGCCTGCTCCTGCAGGGCCTGCGCGGCATCGAGCGCGAGACGCTGCGCGTCGACCAACAAGGCCACCTGGCGCGCACGCCCCATCCGGTCGGATTGGGCTCGGCCCTGACCAACGCGCAGATCACCACCGACTACGCCGAAGCCCTGCTCGAATTCATCACGCCGGCCGAGCACGACATCGGCCTGACCCTGCACCGCCTGGACGCCATCCACCGCTACGCGTATGCCAAGCTGGGCGACGAGATGCTGTGGAGCCAGTCGATGCCCTGCGACCTGCCGTCCGAGGAAGATATCGAGATCGCCTGGTACGGCAAGTCGCACATCGGCATGCTCAAGCACGTCTACCGCCGCGGCCTGGCGCTGCGCTACGGCAAGGCCATGCAGTGCATCGCCGGCATCCACTACAACTACTCGCTGCCGGAAGAACTGTGGCAGGTGCTGGCCGCGCACGAAGGCATCGCGGAAGAACGCCGCAACGCGCTGCGCGACTTCCAGTCCGAGAGCTACATCGCCACGATCCGCAACTTCCGCCGCTACAGCTGGCTGCTGATGTACCTGTTCGGCGCCTCGCCGACGCTGGCCAAGGGTTTCCTGCGCGGCCGCCAGCACCAGCTCGAGACGCTGTCCGACGACACCCTGTACCTGCCCTGGGCCACCAGCCTGCGCATGAGCGACCTGGGCTACCAGAACGACGCCCAGTCCGGCCTGCGCCCGCACGAGAACAGCCTGGAAAGCTACGTCACCTCGCTGATGGACGCGGTCAACCGCCCGTACCCGCCGTATGCCGAGACCGGCACCAAGAAGGATGGCGAGTGGGTCCAGCTGTCGACCAACATCCTGCAGATCGAGAACGAATACTATTCGACGATCCGCCCGAAGCGCGTGATCCGCACCGGCGAGCGCCCGGTGCAGGCGCTGTGCAACCGCGGCGTCCAGTACATCGAGGTGCGCTGCCTCGACGTCGACCCGTTCGAGCCGGTCGGCATCGCGCTCGAGACCGGCCGCTTCCTGGACGCCTTCCTGCTGTTCTGCGCGCTGGAAGAGAGTCCGCTGGTCAACGCCATGGAAGGCCAGGTCTATGCGCGCAACTTCGCGCGCACCGTCAAGGAAGGCCGCCGCCCGGGCCTGACGCTGACCCGCAACGACCACGAGGTGCTGCTGAAGGACTGGGCCGAGGAACTGCTGGAACGCATCCGTCCCGTCGCCGAACTGCTGGACAGCGAGCACAACTACAAAGGCGCCCACGTCGAGGCGCTCGACGCGCAAAAATCGAAAGTCGCCGATCCCGACCGCACGCCGTCGGCCCGGGTGCTGCAGGAAGTGCGCACGCTCGGTTCGTTCGCGAAGTTCGGCCTGCGCCAGAGCGAACTGCACGCGCAAGCCTTCCGCGCCGACCCCTTGATGCCGGCCGAGACCGCCCTGTTCGACGACATGGCGCGCGCCTCGCTGGAAGAACAGGAACGGATCGAACGCATGGACACCGGCAGCTTCGACGATTTCGTTGCCGCGTACAACAGCAGTACACTATGCGGTAACAACTGAATCATCAGGCCGGCGTGATACCGTCGCCCCCGCGCAGGCGGGGATCCGGTTTTTGCGGTCAACCCGGAAGTTTGTCCTGACGCATCCGGCCGCGAGGCTCCCTTGCTCACCTTCTTCAACGAACACCACGCCCACCACGCCCCGCCCGCCGGGCGGCCCGGCCGGATCGATGCGGTGGCGGCCGAGCTCACCCGGCGCGGCCTGGGACGCATCGTCACGCCGCACCGCGTGCCGCCGTCCTCGCTGGAGCGCGTGCACGCGCCGCGCTACCTGCACTTCCTGCGCAATGCCTGGAGCGAATGGCTGGCGCTCGATGCCGCCAACGCCGGGCGCGCGCCGCTGCCGTCGGTGTGGCCGGTGCACGGCATGCGCCGCGACATCGAGCCGCACAGCTTCGCCGGCAGGCTCGGCCTGTACGCGCTGGACCACGAGACGCCGCTGACGGCCGGCACCTGGATCGCCGCCAAGGCCGGCGCCGACTGCGCCATCAACGCCGCCCACGCGCTGCGCCTGGGCGAGCGCGGCAGCTTCGCGCTGACGCAGCCGCCCGGCCACCATGCCGGCGCCGACCATTTCGGCGGCGGCTGCTTCCTCAACAATGCCGCGCTGGCGGCCCAGCACCTGCTCGACGACGGCCTGCAGCGCGTGGCCATCCTCGACCTCGACTACCGCCACGGCAACGGCACCCAGCAGATCTTCTACCAGCGCCGCGACGTGCTGGCCGTCTCGATCCATGCCGACCCGCGCACCGGCTACCCGTTCTACGCCGGCCACGCCGACGAGACCGGCGCCGGCGACGGCAGCGGCTGCACGATGAACCTGCCGCTGGCGCGCGGCGCGGGCGCCAGCCAGTGGTTCGCGGCGCTGGAGACGGCCTGCCTCAAGATGGCCGGCTTCGCGCCGCAGGCGCTGGTGGTGGCGCTGGGCGTGGACAGCTGCGCCGGCGACCCGGACGCGCATTTCGGCCTGTCCGGCGCCGACTTCCTGCGCATCGGCGAACGCATCGGCTACCTCGGCCTGCCGACCGCCTTCGTGTTCGAGGGCGGCGCGGCCGTGCCCGGGCCGGGCGTCAGCGTGGTCAACGCGGTCAACGTGCTCGAAGGCTTCGAGACGGCGGCCTGATTTTCATCGCCTTTTGTTTTGAATGGAACCACAATGATCGAATGGCAGTTCAGCGGCTTCGACGACCTGACGGTCGCGCAGCTGTACGAGATGCTGGCGCTGCGCCAGCAAGTGTTCGTCCTCGAGCAGGCGTGCCTGTACCCGGACATCGACGGCCTCGACCCCGGCGCCCACCACCTGCTCGGCTGGCGCACGGCCGACGGCAGGCGCGAACTGGTGGCGACGCTGCGCTGCCTGGCGCCGGGCGCGAAATACGAGGAGATGTCGATCGGCCGCGTGGTCACCAGCGCATCCACCCGCGGCACCGGCCTGGGCCGCGAACTCGTCGCCCAGGGCCTGGCCTGCGCCGACCGGCTGCATCCGGGCCACGCGATGCGCATCGGCGCGCAGGCGCACCTGGAAAAGTTCTATGGCGGCTTCGGCTTCGTCACGGTGTCCGAGCCCTACGACGAGGATGGGATCATGCACATCGATATGGTGCGGGCGGCGGCTGGGCAGGCGAACTGAAATGCCGTCGTCCCCACCTGCGCGGGGACGACGTGCAGCTGCGCGAGAGCGACGTGCATCCGCCGCCGCACTTGGCGGCGCCGGCTACTTCAGCAACCCCGCCTTGGTCGGATCCGGCATCCGGATCGCCACGATGCACGCGATCGCGCACATGATGCTGACGTACCAGTAGAAATACGGCTCCGTGCCGGCCTGCTTGAACCACAGCGCCACGTACTCGGCCGAGCCGCCGAATATCGCGTTGGCCACCGCGTACGACAGGCCGACGCCGAGCGCGCGCACTTCCACCGGGAACATCTCGGCCTTGATCAGGCCGCCGATCGACGTGTACAGGCTGACGATCGCCAGCGCGCAGGTGATCAGGACGCCCGCCATCACGGGGCTGGTCACGCCGCCCAGCGCGGTCATGATCGGGGTCGTGCAGATCGCGGCCAGCAGGCCGAAGGCGATCATCGAGGTGCGCCGCCCGATGCGGTCGGACAGCGCGCCGAACAGCGGCTGCATCGCCGCGTAGATCAGCAGGCAGACCGTCATGATGCGGCTGGCCGTGGTGGTGCTCATGCCGGCCGTGTTCAGCATG
>DAMAFT010000237.1:0-6935 GCA_031995805.1 Massilia sp. | reverse complement strand
CGTCCGGCCTGGACAGCCTCGACCCTGACCTGATGCACTTCCGCCACCATCCGTCGCCGCGGGGCGGCAAGTACGACGTGATCCAGGCGTTGCTGGTCGATGCCGGCAACCAGCTGTGGGTCGGCAGCATGGGCGGGCTGGAGCGCCTGCCGCTCGGGCAGAAGGGCGAATCGCGGCGCTTCGGCGCGGCCGAGGAGATGCCGTCGGGCGAGATCAGCGTGCTGTACCAGGATGCCGAGCGCCAGGTCTGGGTCGGCTCGCACGACCGCGGCCTGTATCGCTGGCTGCCGGGGCAGGGCCGCTTCGAGAACCATCCGCACCGCATCACCGACAACTACAGCCTGGGCGACAACCAGGTCTCGGCGCTGTACGGCGACCGCGTCGGCACGTTCTGGGTCGGCACCTGGTATGGCGGGGTGTCGCGCGCCGACATGGGCAGCGGCGGCTTCGCGCGCATCGTGCGCGGGACCGATTCGCCGCTCTCGCTGGAAGACAACAAGGTGCGCGGCATCGTCGACGCCGGCGCCGGCAAGCTGTGGCTGGCCACCAACGGCGGCCTGCACCGCTTCGATCCGGCCAGCGGCGACGACCGCAGCTACCGCCTGGCCCCGGTCGGCAACGGCACGTCCGGCGACGCGATGGCCACCGCGGCGGCGCTGGACCACGACGGCACGGTCTGGGTGGGCGCGCGCAACGGCCTGGCGCGGCTCGACGCGCACACGGGGAGGATCTCGCGCCGCCTGCTCTCGCGCGAGGGCGACGTCGACGCCAACTACGTGCGCAACCTGCTGGTCACGCGCGACGGCATGCTGTGGATCGCCAGCCGCGGCGGCCTGCACCGGCTCGACCCCAGGACCGACAAGCTGACCACCTGGCGCCACGATCCGGCGTCGAGCTCGAGCCTGGCCGACAACATCGCCCGGCCGATGCTGGAAGACCGGCAGGGCCGCTTCTGGGTCGGCACCTTCGACGGCCTCGACTTGCTCGACCGCGCCACCGGCAAGTTCCGCCATTTCCGCCACAATCCGTCCGACCCGGCCAGCATCAGCCACGACGAGGTCCACTACCTGCTCGAGGACCACCGCGGCACGCTGTGGGTCGGCACCGCGGTGGGCCTGAACAAGATGGTGATCGGCGCCGACGGCACCCCGCGCTTCCAGCGCTACACGGCGCGCGATGGCATGGCCGACGACGTCGTCGCCGCGATGCTGGAAGACCTGGACGGCTACATCTGGGTCAGCAGTTCGAGCGGCCTGCACCGGCTCGACCCGGTCAGCGGCGGCTGGCGCAACTACAACTCGGCCGACGGCACCATCGAAGGCGCCTATTTCGACGCCTCGGCGCTGCGCGGCGCCGACGGCACCCTGTACTTCGGCGGCAACAACGGCATCACGGCGTTCAACCCGCGCGCGCTGCACGACAACCTGATCGCGCCGCGCGCCGTGATCACGGGCCTGCAGATCTTCGGCCAGCCGGCCGAGGAAATCCGTCCGGGCCTGCTGCCGGGGCCGATCGAGCGCCTGTCCGGCATCATGCTGCCGGCCGCGGACTCCGTGTTCTCGCTGGAATTCTCGGCGCTGCACTTCGCCGCGCCGGGCCGCAACCGCTTCGCCTACCGGCTGGTCGGCTTCGACCAGGACTGGATCGGCGTCGACGCCGGCAAGCGCTTCGCCACTTACACGAACCTCGATCCGGGCCGCTACACCTTCCAGGTGCGCGCCGCCAACAAGGACGGCGTCTGGAGCGACTCGGCCGCCAGCCTGGAGATCACGGTGCTGCCGCCGTACTGGAAGACCTGGTGGTTCCGCGGCCTGTGCGCCGTGTTCGTGGTCGGCCTCGGCTACGCGATCTACCGCGTGCGCGTGGACAACCTGAGCCGCCAGAAGGAGCAGCTGGAGCAGCAGGTCGGCGTGCGCACCGAGAAGATCGAGCAGCAGAACCGCCTGCTGGAGCGCCAGACCGAGGAATTGCGCGAGCAGCAGCGCCAGGTCCGGCGCCGCACCGACGAGCTGGCGCTGGCCAACGCCGCGCTGCAGGAAAACGAGGAAAGGCTGTACCAGGCCAAGCAGCGCGCCGAGGACGCCACGCGCCAGAAATCCGAGTTCCTGGCCAACATGAGCCACGAGATGCGCACGCCGCTGGCCGGCGTGATCGGCATGCTCGGCTTCGCGCTGCGCGACGGCCTGCTGCGCGACGCCACGCGCGAGCAGATCCTGCGCGGCCAGGCCAACGCCCAGTCGCTGCTGGCGATCATCAACGACCTGCTCGACTTCTCCAAGATCGAGGCGGGCAAGCTGACCATCGAGAACATCGACTTCGCGCTGGACGGGGCGATCGAGCACGTGGCCACGCTGTTCGAGGAACAGGCCGGCGCGCACAGCGTGGGCTTCGCCGTGCGCCTGGACGAGCACCTGCCGCGCTTCGTGGTGGGCGACCCCACGCGCCTGCGCCAGATCCTCGTCAACCTGGTCGGCAACGCCTTCAAGTTCACCGAGAGCGGCACGGTGACGGTGCGCGTCGAATGCCGCCCCGAGGACCAGGTCGACGCCGAACGCCGCAACATGATCCGCTTCTCGGTCGAGGACACCGGCATCGGCATCGCGGCGGACGCGCTGCCGCGCCTGTTCCAGAAATTCGAGCAGGCCGACGCCACCACGACGCGGCGCTACGGCGGCACCGGCCTGGGCCTGGCGATCTGCCGCCAGCTCGTCGAGCTGATGGGCGGCAGCATCGGCGCCACCAGCACGCCGGGCATGGGCTCGACCTTCAGCTTCGTGCTGCCGCTGGCCGACGGCGTGGCGCCGCCCGTGGTGGTCGACCAGCCGCGCCAGCCGCACACGCACCGCCTGCGCGTGCTGTGCGCCGAGGACTATCCGACCAACCAGATCATCGTGCGCATGCTGCTCGAGGAACTGGGCCACCAGTGCGACGTGGTCGAGAACGGCGCGCTGGCGGTGGCGGCGTGCGCGCGCACGCGCTACGACCTGATCCTGATGGACGGGCGCATGCCCGAGATGGACGGCGCCACGGCCACGCGCCTGATCCGCGCCGGCGGGCCGCTCGACGCGCCGGTGCTCGACCAGCACCTGATGATCGTGGCGCTGACGGCCAACGTCAGCGAGGAAGACCGCAACCGCTACCTGGCCTGCGGCATGGACGCCTTCCTGACCAAGCCGATCGACGACACCCAGCTGCACTACCACCTGACGCGCGCCATCGAGCGCCAGCTGCAGCGCGGCGTCCAGCTGCCGCCGATGCCGCCGCCCCCGGCGCGCGCGGCCGCCGCGGCGCCGTCCACGGCCGACCTGGACGCGATGTTCGGCGTGCTCACCGGCCCGCCGCCGCTGGCCGTGGAAGCGGCCCGCAACGCCGGCCGGCGCGCCAGCGACCTGAAGGCCAGGCTGCGCCATACCTTCCTGGCCGACCTGCCGCGCCGCCGCGCCGAACTGGATGCGGCGCTGGACGGCGCCGACCACGAGGCGGCCGGGCGCCTGCTGCATGGCTTGCGTGGCAGCGCCGGCTACCTCGACGAGGCCGAACTGCACGCCCTGTGCGGCGACCTGGAGGCCGAGGCCGACGCCGGCCGCCTGGATGCGGTACGGGCGCGCCTGCCGCAACTGCTGGAACTGCTGGCCCGGTTCGAAGCCGCCACGGCGTGAAGGACGTGTGCGTCCCGATTCTATTGAACTCTGTATAATTTCCTTTCGACAATAGTTAGCGGAGTAGGCATGAGGGTGTTGATCGTCGACGACGACGTGGTCTCGCGCATGATGCTGATGCACATGATCGACGGCGCCGGCCATGGCGCCGACGTGCTGGAGGCCGAGGACGGCGAGCAGGCCTGGCGCCAGCTCGAGGATGGCGCCGACCCGGCGATCCTG
This sequence comes from Massilia sp., assembly GCA_031995805.1. Lineage (GTDB taxonomy): Bacteria > Pseudomonadota > Gammaproteobacteria > Burkholderiales > Burkholderiaceae_D > Telluria. The sequence continues at coordinate 3,054 of DAMAFT010000237.1, read as the reverse complement.
TTCTGCGACCTGCGCATGCCGCGCCTGTCCGGCATGGAACTGCTGGCGCGGGTGAAGGCGGATGCGCGCTTCACGCACCTGCCGTTCGTGCTGGTCTCGGCCGCTTCGGACGCCGCCACGATGGAACAGGCGCTCGGCCTGGGCGCCGCCGGCTATATCGTGAAACCGTTCGACGGCGTCCGCGTGGCCGACCACCTGGCCCGGCTGGCGCCGGCCGACGACGGCGAGGAAGCCGGCGCGGTGGCGCGGCGCCTGGGGATCGACACGGCGCGCCTGCAGCTCTACCTGGGCGGCCTGCAGCGCCAGCTGGCCGGCGCCGTGGCGGAACTGGAAGGACTGCTGGACGGCGGGCGGCCGCAGGCGGCGCGCGACCTGCTGGCGCGCCTGGCCGAAGGCTGCCGCACGCTCGGCCTGCGTGCGCCGGCCGGCGGACTCGAGGCGCTGGCGGGCGGCGCGGACCTCGACGGCGCCGCCGCGACGCGCATGCTGGAGCAGGCCGGCGCCGCCGCCGCACGCCAGGCCGAGGCGGCACGCGCGCTCGCGTCGTGACGATGCAACCGGCATGCCGGACGGCATGTCTTGTCAAGTTGCGGCGCACCATGACGTTGTAAATCCACCCATCATGGAAATGGTCTTTCCGGCATACTGATCCGGTTGCAACGCGCCTGGAGGACGGCCGGCATGCCCGGTTTCTCCTGAAAAATTCCTGCTGGAATTTCTCGCCCGGCGCCCCTCGGCGCGTATTGCGGAAAGCGCGCCGGCACGCCGGTCCCGACCCGATCCCGACCGTGTGTGTTGCGCGCCGTCCGCGACGTCTTGTCAATAAAATGGTCGGCTTTGCACGGCGCCCTGCGTCGCCGGCCGCCGGCCGGGACTGCACGAGCGGAGACAATGAATACGGTGGATTCCAGTTTGACCTTCCCGAATGCCGGCCGGATGGCGACGCGCATCGCCGCCCACGACTGGCAAGCCACGCCCGCCGACCGCATCGATGGCCCGCACGGCGGCCCCGTCGGCCCCGTCGGTCCCAGCGGCGCCTGGCCCGCTGCATTGCGCGGCGCGCTGGGCATCGCCCTCGACGCCATGCTGCCCACGCTGCTGCTGTGGGGCCCCGGCCTGGCCGTCTTCCACAACGATGCCTGCGGCGAGCTGCTGGGCGACCAGGCCGTGCCCGGCGCGGCGCTGGCCGCGCATGGCGGCGAGGCCTGGGGCGCGCTGGGGGCGGCACTGGCGCCGCTGGCCGCGCGTGTGCTGGATGGCGCCACCGGCACGGCCGCGCGGCGCGAGGACGTGGCGCTGCTGCTGGCGCGGCGTGGCCATCCCGAGCAGACCTGGCACACGCTGTGCTGCAGCCCGGTGCGCGCGGCCGGCGGCACGGTCGCCGGCGTGCTGTGCACGCTGGTCGACACCAGCGCGCGGGTGCGCGCCGAGGCCGCGCTGCGCCAGCGCGACGCCCTTGCGCACCAGCTGACGTCGCACGCCACCGACCGCGACCGCCTGTGGCGCATCTCGCCCCACGTGATGTCGGCGGCCTCGCTGGCGACCGGCAGGTTCCTCACCGTGAACCCGGCGTTCACCGCATGCTTCGGCTGGAGCGCCGCCGAGGCCACCACCCGGCCCTTCATGGACATGGTGCATCCGGACGACCGCGCCGACGTCCTGGACAAGCTGCAGTTGCTGGCCGGCGGCGTGCCGCTGGTCGGCTACGAGGTGCGCATCCTGCACCGGGACGGCAGCCACCGCTGGGTCTCCTGGACCATTTCTCCGGAAGGGGAACTGCTGTACGGCGTGGCGCGCGACGTCAGCACCGAGCGCCAGCAGGCCGAGGCGCTGCGCCAGGCCGAGGAAGCGCTGCGCCAGGCGCAGAAGATGGAAGCCGTGGGCCAGCTCACGGGCGGCCTGGCGCACGACTTCAACAACATGCTGGCGGGCGTGACGGGGCACCTCGAACTCATGAAGCTGCGCCTGCGCATGGGCCAGGGCGGCGACCTGCCGGCGCGCATCGACGCCGCGCTCGGCGTCACCCAGCGCGCGGCGGCGCTGACGCACCGCCTGCTGGCGTTCTCGCGGCGCCAGGCGCTCGACCCGCGGCCGACCAGCGTCAACGCCCTCGTCATGTCGATGACGGAACTGATCGAACGCGCCGCCGGCCCGGCGATCGGCCTGCGCACGCGCCTGCAGCCGCTGCTGTGGACCACGCTGTGCGACCCGAACCAGCTCGAGAGTGCGTTGCTGAACCTGGCCAACAATGCGCGCGACGCCATGCCGGAGGGGGGCCTGATCGACATCGAGACGGCCCATGTCGCCTTCAGCCCGGCCCAGGCGCGCCGCCACGGCGACCTCAAGCCGGGCGAGTACGTGCAGGTGACCATGCGCGACAACGGCGCCGGCATGCCGCCCGACGTGCTGGCGCGCGCCTTCGACCCGTTCTTCACCACCAAGCCGATGGGCGAGGGCACGGGCCTGGGCCTGTCGATGGTGTACGGTTTCGCGCACCAGTCGGGTGGACACGTGCGCATCGAGTCGCACGCGGGCCGGGGCACCGAGGTGCGCCTGCTGCTGCCGCGCCACCTGGCGGAAGCGCCGGCGCCGGCGCAGGAGGGCGGATGCGTACCCGAGGCGCCGCTGCCGGCCTCGGGCAACAAGGGCCTGGTGCTGGTGGTCGACGACGAGGATGACATCCGCGCCGTGATGAGCGAAATCCTGGAACTGCAGGGCTATGCGGTGCTGGCCGCGGCCGACGCCCCGCAGGCGCTGCGCCTGCTGCAGGACCTGCAGCGCCAGGCCGGCACCGATCCGCGCCAGCCGGCCCGGCCGGACCTGCTGGTCACCGACATCGGCTTGCCGAACGGCATGAACGGCCGCCAGCTGGCCGACCAGGTGCGCGTGCGCTGGCCGCAGCTGCCCGTGCTGCTCGTCACCGGCTATGCCGAGAGCACGGTCATGAAGAACGAGACCCTGCCGGCGCAGATGGAATTGCTGACCAAGCCCTTTACCATGCATGCGCTGGCCGAACGCGCCGGCGCGATGATGGCCCAGGCGGGCGGGGGCTGC
>DAMAFT010000236.1:0-6940 GCA_031995805.1 Massilia sp. | reverse complement strand
CTGGCGCGAGAACCAGGCGACGATGATCGAGGCCAGCAGGCCGAACACGATCTCGCAGACGAACACGGTGATCATGTAGCCGATGCCGGGGCCGCGGTCGTCCTCGCCCTTGCGGAACAGCATATTGTCGACGAAAAAGCCGACGACGCGCGCCAGGAACACGACGAAGGTGTTCACGACGCCCTGGATCAGGGTGAGCGTCACCATGTCGCCGTTGGCGACGTGGGCGATCTCGTGGCCCAGCACGGCCTCGACCTCGTCGCGGTTCATGCTGGCCAGCAGGCCCGTCGAGACGGCGACCATGGCCGAGTTCTTGAAGGCGCCGGTGGCGAAGGCGTTCGGCTCGCCATCGTACACGGCCACTTCCGGCATGCCGATGCCGGCCCGTTCGGCCAGCGCGCGCACGGTATTCGCCAGCCACAGTTCGGTGGCATTGGCCGGCTGCTCGATGACACGCGCGCCGGTCGACCACTTGGCCATCGGCTTGCTCATCAACAGGGAAATGAAGGAACCCGTGAAACCGACGACGAGCGAGAACACCAGCAGCGCATTCACGTCGATGCCGGCGCCGGTGACCGGGCGCGCGACGCCGAGGACGTTCAGCACGATCGACAGGACGAGCACCACCGCAAGGTTGGTGGCAAGGAACAGGACGATGCGTTTCATGATGCGGGCCTCCGGGCTGATAAGTGGATACTGGTTATCAGACCGTTAAGATAAGGCCCGGACGCCGTAATTCAAGGCGCGATCGCAGCCATCAAGCGGCAATTAAGTGGCAATTAAGTGGCAATTAAGTGGCAATTAAGCGCGCATCAAGGAAACATCCGTCAGAACCAGTCGTGCCACACTGGCTTGAGGCCCGACGGCAGCGGCGGCAGCTTGTCGAATTCGACGCGCGCCTCGCCCGGCGCATGGAAATCGGTGCCGCGCGAGGCCAGGAAGCCGTAGCGGCGCGCCACTTCGGCATAGATGCCGTACTGTTCCGGCGTATGGCTGCCGGTGACGACCTCGATGGCGTTGCCGCCCAACTGGCGGAATTCGTCGAACAGCGCGCCCTGGGCGGTGGCGTCGAAACGGTAGCGGCCCGGATGGGCGATCACCGGCACGCCGCCGGCGGCGCGGATCCAGCCCATCGCATCGGCCAGCGTGGCCCAGCGGTGCGGCACGAAGCCGGGGCGGCCCTCGGTCAGGAACTTGCGGAACACCTCGGCCGTCGTGCCGCAGATGCCCACCTCGCACAGGTAGCGGGCGAAATGGGTGCGCGACAGCAGGTCGGGGTTGGCGACGTACTTCAGCGCGCCCCGGTAGGCGTCCGGGATGCCGGCCCGCTCCAGCTGGGCGGCGATCTCGCGGCCGCGCGCGTCGCGGCCGGAACGGGTGGCCGCCAGGCCGCGCTGCAGGATGGGGTCGTCCTCGTCGACCTGCAGGCCGACCAGGTGCACGGTCTCGCCCGCCCAGGTGATCGAGATCTCGACGCCGGCCACGAAGCGCATGCCGAGTTCCGTGGCCTTGGCGCGCGCCTCCTTGATGCCGCCGACTTCGTCATGGTCCGTCAATGCCCATGCGTCGACGCCGGCCGCGCGCGCATAGGCGGCCACCGCGGCCGGCGCGAGCACGCCGTCGGAGACGTTGGAATGGCAGTGGAGGTCGACTTTCATGGAAGCGGATCGGTTCGGATGGTGGACGATCCATTGTACGCGGAACGCATGGGGGCGTGTATGGATTGCCAAACCGCAAAGATCCTGCCAGCTCCTGCAGGCTCCGCGCCAGCCCATGCCCTGGCTGGACGCGCGGACGTCCACCCTACCCGATGAATGCCTCGATCATGTGCGCCAGCAACTCCGGCTGGTCGTGATGCAGCATGTGTCCGGCATCCGGCATCATGCGCGGCGTGACGTCGGCGATCTGCGCCAGCCGGCGGTCGACTTCGCCGCGCGCCTGTTCCTTCGGCCCCATCCAGCGCCACATGTCCGTATGCTCGGCCTCGACCCACAGCACCGGCGCCGTGATCCGGCGCCAGCAGGCCAGCACCTCGTCGGCCTGGTACAGCAGCGGGCTCGCCATCTTGTGCACCGGATCGCCCAGGATTTCCCACAAGCCGTCGGCATTGCGCGCGGCCCAGTGTCCGGCCAGGAAGGCGGCGCGCGCGTCCGGCAGGCGCGGATTGGTCTTCTGCAGGCGCGCCGCCACCTCGTCCAGGCTGGCGTAGCCGCGCATCGACGGGGGCGTGCGCAACTCGTCCAGCCACTTGGCGTAGCGCCCCGGCGCCTGCTCGGGGCGCGTGGCCGGCAGGCCGAAGCCTTCCAGGTTGACCAGGCGCGCGATGCGTTGCGGCCGCACGCCCGCGTACACGCTGACGATATTGCCGCCCATGCTGTGGCCGAGCAGGTTGACGGGCGCCTCCGGCGAATAATGGTCGAGGATGCGTTCCAGGTCGGCGAAATAATCCGGGAACCAATAGGTGTCGGTGCCCGCGCGCGCGCTCAGGCCGAAGCCGCGCCAGTCGGGGGCGATCACGTGCCAGTCGCCCCGCAGCGCGTCGACGACGAACTGGAACGAGGCCGACATGTCCATCCAGCCATGTGCCATGAACAGTTTCGGCGCCCCTTCGCGGCCCCAGTGGCGCACATGCAGGCGCAGGCCGCGGATGGCGAGGAATTCAGAACGGGATGGCGTCATGGCGGGCCTCAAATAAAAGTACGACCGTTCGCATTATACCCGGGAAAGTCGGTAGCGCTTGAAGCCGGCCGGCATGGCCCCATATGGCGTGGATCGTGGACGAGGCCGTGGCGGACGCGAGGGCGTAAAATAGCGGCAATTCAACCCTCCCACTCTTCGCGAGCACATCCATGGCGATTTACCAGCTGGGCGAGCATGCGCCCGAGATCGACGCGTCGGCCTACATCGCCGACTCGGCCAACCTGATCGGCAAGGTGACGGTCGAAGCCAATGCCACCGTCTGGTTCGGCGTGACGATCCGCGGCGACAACGAGCGCATCACGATCGGCGCCAACAGCAATGTGCAGGAAGGCACGGTGATGCACACCGACATGGGCTATCCGCTCGTGCTCGGCAAGAACGTCACCGTCGGCCACCAGGCGATGCTGCACGGCTGCACGATCGGCGACGGCGCCCTGATCGGCATCCAGGCCGTGGTGCTGAACGGCGCGAAGATCGGCAAGGGTTGCCTGGTCGGGGCCGGCGCCCTGGTCACCGAGGGCAAGGAATTTCCCGACAACTCGCTGATCATCGGCAGCCCGGCCAAGGCCGTGCGCACCCTCACGGAAGACGACCTGCTCCGCCTGCAGGGCAACGCCGCAAGCTATGTCGAACGCGGCCGCCGCTTCAAGGCGGAACTCAAGAAAATCGGATAAAGAATGACGACTGATACCAGCAAGGACATCCTGCAAAAATTCATCTTCGACAACGCCGCCGTGCGCGGCGAACTGGTCGAGATTTCCAACGCGTGGCGCGAGATCCAGTCGCGCCACGACTACCCGAAGGCCGTGCGCGCCGTGCTGGGCGAGATGGTCGCTGCGGCCGCGCTGCTGTCGGCCAACCTGAAGTTCGACGGTTCGATCGTGATGCAGATCCACGGCGACGGCCCGGTCAAGCTGCTGGTGGTCGACTGCGATGCCGACCTGCACCTGCGCGCCACCGCCAAGCTGCGCGACGGCGCCACGGTGGCCGACGACGCCTCCGTCACCGACCTGCTCAATGCCGGCGGCAAGGGCCGCTTCGTGATCACGCTCGACCCGCGCGACAAGGTGCCGGGCCAGCAACCGTACCAGGGCGTGGTGCCGCTGGTCGGCGACAATATCGCGACCATCATCGAGAACTACATGCTGCGCTCGGAACAGATGGACACCAAGCTGTGGCTGGCGGCCGACGACCAGGTCGCGCGCGGCCTGCTGCTGCAGAAGCTGCCGCGCAACAGCGCCATCGAAGGCCAGGTCAAGCAGGCCTCCGAGGAAGAGGACCTCGAGACCTGGAACCGCGCCGTGATGCTGGGCCAGACCCTGAAGCAGCCGGAACTGCTGTCGACCGACGTCGCCACCCTGCTCAAGCGCCTGTTCTGGGAAGAGACGATCCGCGTGTTCGACCCGCTGCACCCGGAGTTCCGCTGCAGCTGCTCGCGCGAGAAGGTCGGCAACATGCTCAAGATGCTGGGCAAGGAAGAAGTCGACTCGGCCCTGGCCGACCTGGGTGAGCTCGGCATCAACTGCGACTTCTGCGGCAAGCACTACGGCTTCGACGCCGTGGATTGCGCGCAGCTGTTCGCCAGCGAGACCACGGCCGACGCGGTGGCGCCGGCGTCCGACGTCAAGCATTAGAGGAGCGGAGTCAAAGCAGGGGTCAGAGCCCGGTGTTGCTTTTCAAAGGGCTCTGACCCCGGTTTACAACCATCCAATCGAAAACCCCTATCTTAAGGATTGGCAATATAAACCACAGCTTTTTGCCAACAGTGCTAAGCTTTCATCCATCGGCGCGGCGTTTTTGCCGCAGCTTCAACAGCCATGGAGAATCTAGAATGAGCATCAATATCGGCATTTCCACCGAGGACCGCGCAAAGATCGCCGACGCCCTGTCGCACGTGCTGGCCGACAGCTACATGCTGTACCTGAAGACCCACAACTTCCACTGGAACGTGACCGGCCCGATGTTCCAGACCCTGCACGTCATGTTCATGGAACAGTACACCGAACTGTGGAACGCGCTGGACGACATCGCCGAGCGCATCCGCGCGCTCGGCCACTTCGCGCCGGGCACCTATGGCCGCTTCGTCGAGCTGTCGTCGATCAAGGAAGAGGCCGGCGTGCCGAACGCCCAGGAAATGATCCGCCAGCTGGTCGAAGGCCAGGAAGCCGTGATCCGCACCGTGCGCAATGCCTTCAGCGTCGCCGATGCAGCCAACAACCAGCCGAGCGCCGGCATGCTGAGCGACCGCATGGAAATCCACGAAAAGAACGCGTGGATGCTGCGCTCCTTCCTGGAAAACGGCGGCCAGTCCTCGTAACCGTGCATCTTCTCGTCCGGGCGTCCAGCCCGGACGGCGACGGCCGCTGCTACTGCCGCTACCACCACGGCATGCATATCCGTTTTTTGTTGCAGTAACAAGACTTTCGGCGTGATACTCGGCGGCATCCCTTGCCGATGGAGCCGCCATGTCCCTCCCATTCCGCCGCCTGCCGGCTGCGTTCGCCGCCAGCCTTGTCCTCGCCCTGCCCCTTGCCGCCCACGCCGCGGTGCACGACGTCGACGTCGGCGCGCCGCTGCCGCGCTTCGACCTGCTGAAACCGGGCATCCACCACTACCTGCGCTTCCTGCGCGTGCCGGCAACCGGGGCAAGCCAGCCGATCGACATCTGGATGCGCGAGATCCGCTTCGAGGAACAGGGCGGCAAGCCGCGCCTGCGCGTCGTGCAGCGCTGGGACGCCGTGCTGCCGGCGCCGTCGGTGCGCACCTTCGATTCCTGGTTCGAGGCCCGCACGTTCCGCCCTCTTACCCACGAACGCGTGCTGGACAAGGATGGCAAGCGCACCGTCGAAGGTTTCGCGTTCGCACCGGACCGGATCGCCGGCCTGCCTGGCCTGGCCGACAACACGCAGAAGGACCTGTCGGTGGCGTCTAGCGAGCCGACCTACAACTTCGAGACCGACATCGAACTCCTGCAGGCGCTGCCGCTGGCCGAAGGCTACGCGGCGCGCATCAATTTCTACCACCCGGGCGGCAAGGCGGCGCCGCAGCGCTATACCTTCCGCGTGACGGGCTCGGCCACGATTGCCGGCCCCGCCGGTCCGGTCGACTGCTGGGTGCTCAAGACCGACTATAACCAGCCAGGCACGGACGCCACGTTCTGGTTCGCCAAGGGCAGCCAGTTGATGGTACGCCAGGAAAGCCCGATGCCGGACGGCCGCGTGATGGTCAAGACGTTGATCGATTGATCGTCGACGGGCGGGACTTGTTCCGTAGTTAAGTTACGGCAATCCGGTCATCGTCGGATCGGAATGTGCTGAATCATCCGGAGGTCCGGCGCCCTCTTGCGCAAAATCAATTGGCCAAAATCAACATCGCGCTCCAATGTGAACCGGGGTACGGGTACACACCCATGGCGCCGGGATAATGTAGCTTTTGTACAAAGGAGGCATTCTTCCGGCCGTTTCCATCATGTTTTGGAGATCCAGGATGAAACAAAGCAACCAATCCGGTACCGGCGAACCAGCCCAGACCGGCAAGCACATCGACGTAGGCGCGGGCGCCGTATCGCGCCGGGTCGTCGCCCGCTACCCGATCGCCACGATCGGCTCGCGCACCGACCGCGGCGGCGAAGTCGTACTCGCCAGCCATGACCCGCTCGCGGACGATTTCCGCATCGCCTGCGTGGGCGACCGCGTGCGCTACCCGGATGGCAGCGAGAGCATGATCGTGTCGGGCGCCGGCCACGCCTCGACCTTCGCCGACCGCCCCATCGCGCTGGTCGGCAGCCACGTCGCGAACGGCGACCGCATCGTCGCCCGGGCACAGAGCATGGGCGAGATCGTCGTCTACGAAGGCGATGCGATTCCCGGCCTGCTCGAACCGGGCTACGGCCTGCCCGCCAGGGACTCCGGCTGCTGAGACCGACGCACGGCCGGCGTCAACCCGGCATGTGCAGGTCGATCACCTTCATGACGGCCAGTAGTGTATCGAGGTCCAGCTCGCCCTGCCGGAATGCCGCGGCCAGTTGCGCGGACGGGATGCCGGCGGCGGCGGCCAGGTGTGGCAGGCCGGGAGATTGCGCCACGGCCGCCATGGCGGCGGCGATCGCGCCGGCGTCGCCGCCCTCGAAGGCGGCGGCCAGGCGGGCGGCGACCGCCTCGAGTGGGTCGAGTGGTGCCGGATCGGGGGAATGCTGTTCGCTCATGGGTTCAGTCGTCGAGGGGAACTTGCGGTTTCCTCT
>DAMAFT010000235.1:0-6954 GCA_031995805.1 Massilia sp. | reverse complement strand
CCTGCGCACGCGCGGCCTGCCGCGCCGGAGCGGCGGCTTCACCCTGGTGGAGATCATGGTCGTGATGGTCATCATCGGCATCACGCTGGGGATGGTATCGCTCAACGCGATCCCGAGCCCGCGCCAGGACCTGCAGAAGGAAGCGCAGCGCCTGGCCCTGCTGCTGCAGCTGGCGCGCGACGAAGCCATCGTGCGCAACCGCCTCGTCACCTTCGAGGCCACGCCGGACCGCTACCACTTCCTGGTGCGCACCGAAACCCGCTGGGACCCGATCGTCGGCGACGACCTGCTGCGCGAGCGCGAATTCAAGAACGCCCCGCTGGCGCTGCTGCTGGACCCGACCAGCGCCGGCACCGTCAATCCCCTGCGCATCACCTTCGGCCGCGAACCGGTCGACAAGCCCTTCGTGCTCACGCTGGCCAGCGGCGGCAACAGCGTCGCCATCCGCGCCGACGGCATCGGGCACTTCACGGTCGAATGAACATGGCCAGGCGCATCCTTCCCCGCAAGCGCGGCTTCACCCTGCTCGAAGTGCTGGTGGCGCTGGTCATCGTCGGCACCGCGCTGGGCGCCGGCCTGCGCGCGGTGGGCAGTCTGAGCGCCAACAGCAGCGGCCTGCGCACCTCCATGATGGCGACCTGGTCGGCCGAGAACCGCCTCGTGCAGATCCGCCTCGGCAAGGAATTCCCCGGCATCGGCAAGCGCAGCTACGATTGCCCGCAGGGCGACCTGGCCCTGGTCTGCACCGAGGAAGTGTTCGCCAGCCCGAACCCGCGCCTGCGCCGCGTCGAGGTGTCCGTGTTCGACATCGCCAATCCCAACCGCCGCATCGTCAAGCTGGTGCAGCTGGTGCTGCAGACCCGCCCGGGAACCTGAATCATGCGACCCTTCCCGCGCACGCGCGCCTTCACCCTGGTGGAACTGCTGGTGGCGATCAGCATCCTGGCCATCGTCGCCGTGCTCGGCTGGCGCGGCCTGGACAGCATCGTGCGCGCGCGCAGTTCGCTGACGGCGCAGATGGAAACGACGCGCGGCATGCAGCTCGCCTTCGCCCAGATGCAGAGCGATTGCGAGCGCATCGCCGGCCGCGACGTGGTCGAGCGGCGCCCGTTCCTGCAGGTCGGCAGCGACCGCTTCACGCTGGTACGCCAGGTGTTCACCGAGAACCAGCCGGCGCGCCTGCAGGTGGTGTCCTACCGCATCGCCAACGGCGTGCTGCTGCGGCGCGAATCGCAGCCCACGCGCGACATGGTCCAGCTCGATGCGCTGTGGCAGGCCGCCGTCAGCGACGTCGACACCAGCGGCGCCGTCGCGCTCGAGGGCGGCGTGGCGGGCATGCAGGTGGCCACCTGGCAGAACGATGCGTGGCGCCAGGCCGGCGTCGACCCGGGCGCGAACGCCGGCGCCACCGCGCGCCAGCCCAACCCGATCGGCAACCAGATCAATCCGGCCCCGACGCTCGATCCCACCGGCCTGCAGGTGGCCCTGCAACTGCAAAGCGCGCAGGTGCCGATGGTCAAGGCCTTCCTGCTGGGGGAACCGTGACGCGCCGCCGCTCGCCCGTGCGCCAGCGCGGCGTCGCCGTCATCACGGCGCTGCTCCTGACCACGCTGGCCGTGTCCATCGTCGCCAGCCTGTTCTGGCAGCAGCAGGTGCAGGTGCGCACGATGGAAAACCAGCGCCTGCAACTGCAGACCAAGTGGATCCTGCGCGGCGCCCTCGACTGGGCCACGCTGGTGCTGGACACCTTCCGCGGCGCCAACTATACCGGCCTCGACCAGGCCTGGGCGACGCCGCTGGCCGACACGCGGCTCGACCAGTACATCGAACGCGAGCGCGTCCAGGGGGAAAATTTCGACGCCAGCCTGTCCGGTAACATTACCGACGCATCCTCGCGTTACAATTTGCGCAACCTGGCGGAGAATCGCGAGGTGGTGCCCGAGCAGGTCGCGATCTTCCAGCGCTTGCTGGGCAACCTGCAGCTGGATTCCGGCCTGGCGCGCAGGGCGGCCGACTTCGTGAAGGCCGGCCAGGAGCGGCAGTCCACGGGCGACGAGGAGAAGGACCGGCAGTCGAACCAGGCCGGCGGCGTGGGCGGCGTGCCGGTCAAGCTGCTGCAGGTGGACGACCTGCTGGCCGTGCAGGGCTTCACGCCGGCGATCGTCGAGCGCCTGCGGCCGTTCGTGATCGTGCTGCCGGCGGCGACGCCGGTGAACGTCAACACGGCGCCGGCGGAAGTGCTGGCGGCGGTGGCGAACGTGCCGGTGTCGGTGGCGAACACGCTGCTGGTGCGGCGCAAGCAGGCGGCGTGGATCGACCCGGCATTTTTCGAGGATCAGACCCAGGCGCAGCGCCTGAGTCCCGACTTCAAAAAAGAATGGATAACGGTAAAAAGCGACTGGTTCCTGGTCACCAGCCGGATCCGCCTGGACCGTGCCGGACTGGATGCGGAAGCACTGATCCAGCGCCGCCCGATACTGGGTGCGGGCGGCGGTGGTTCCAAGGTCGTGTGGATCCGCCAATACTGACGGACTGACAGAACAAGAAAGCGAGACGGTTTGACTACTCTCTATATCCGGCATCCCGCCCGTGCTGAAGGCGAACATGCGTTGAGCCGCTTCGCCGTGGTCGGCGACGGCGGCGCCATCGAGCAGCAGGGCGAGGGGCCGCTGCGCAACCTGGGCGACCTGGTCGGCGCGAGCCGGCGCGTCGTGCTGATCCTGGCCGCGGCCGACGTCTCGCTGCTGGCGGTACAGGCGCCGCCGCTGTCGGGCGCGCGCCTGAAGGCGGCGCTGCCGGGCCTGGTCGAGGAACACATCCTGGGCGACCCGGACGAGGCGGTGCTGGTCGCCGCGCCCGAGCAGCCCGACGGCACCCGGCCGATCGCCGTGGCCGACAGCGGCTGGCTGCAGGGCATCGTGCGCAGCCTGCTGGCGCAGGGCGCGCGCTCGGTGGCCGCCGTGCCCGCCCAGCTGTGCCTGCCGCTGGTGCCGGGCAGCGTGGCGGCCGCCATCGCCGGCGTCGAGCTGACGCTGCGCCAGGGCCTGTTCCAGGGCTTCGGCCTGGCGCTGGACGCCAATCCGGCCACGGTGCTGCAGACCGCGCGCGCCTTCGGCGGCGACGCCCCGCTGGCGCTGTACGTGCCGCGCGCCCAGGTCGGCGAATACCAGGCGCTGCTGCAGGACGACGGCGCCGGTGTCACGCTCGAGGCCGACGACTGGGCGCACTGGATCGCCGGTTCGAAGAGCACGGCGCTCGACCTGGTGGCGGGCCTGGGCGCCGCCGGCGTGCCTGCGCGCGACTGGCGCCGCTGGCGCTGGCCGATCCGCCTGGCCGGGCTGGCCGTCGCCGTCAACCTGGTCGGCCTGAACGTCGACTGGCTGCGCCTGCAGCGCGAAGCCGATACCGTGCGCCAGTCGATGATCCAGACCTTCCGCGCCGCCTATCCGCGCGAGACGGCGATCCTCGATCCGGTGCTGCAGATGCGCCAGAACATCGCCCGCGCGCGCGCCAGCACGGGCGACGTCGCGCCGGACGAATTCACCTATCTCGCCGCCGCGTTCGGCGAAGCTGCACGCTCCAGCGGACGCCAGCCCGGCATTGCGTCAATCGAATACCGCGAACGCGCGCTCACCGTCAAAGTCAAACCCGAAACGGTCGACCCTGGCTTGCTCGCGCAACTGCGCACGGCGCTGGCCGCGCGCCACCTGAGCATCGAGGAAACGGCCGCGGGCAGCTGGACCGTCCGCGCCGGCGGCGCCACCCAAGGAGCAGCACGATGAGCATCGCCACCACCATCGCCCAGGTCCGCGAGCGCGCCGCCACGCAATGGCTCGCTCGCACCGAACAGGAGCGCCGTTTCCTCGCGGTGGGCGGCGCCGTCGTGCTGCTGGCCATCCTCTGGCTGGTGCTGGTCGACCCCGCCGTCGAGGACCGCGCCCGGCTCAACCGCTCGCTGCCGCAACTGCGCCAGCAGGCCGCCGAGCTGCAGGCCATGGCGCAGGAGGCCAACAGCCTGGCGCGCGCGCCGGCGGTGCAGGTCGTGCCGCTCACGCGCGAGGCCGTCAACGCCAGCCTGGGCGGCCGCGGCCTGGCCCCGCAGTCGCTGTCCGTCACCGGCGAGTACATCAAGGTGCAAATGAATAACGTGGCGTTCGCCGGCCTGGCCGCCTGGCTCGACGAGCAGCGCCGCGCCAACCGGGTGCTGGTGCAGGACGCCGTCATCACCGCGCTGCCGACCGCGGGCCAGGTCGACGCCAGCCTCACGCTGCGCCAGAACACGGGCGCGGCCCCATGAGGCGCGCGCTGCTCTGGATCCTGCTGGCGCTGCTGGCGGTACTGGTCACGATCCTGGTCTTCCTGCCCGCGGCATGGCTGGGACCGGTGGTCGAACGCCAGACCGGCGGCCGTTTGACTCTGGGGGATGCGCAGGGTACGCTGTGGCGCGGCTCAGCCTTCGTCGGCGGCGCGCCGGGCGAGGGCGGCGCCGTCACGCCGCTGCTGCCGGGGCGCTTCAGCTGGCGCCTGTCGCCGCTGGTGGTGTTCGGCCAGGTGGACATGGAGCTCGCCAACGACCAGGCGCTGGCGCAACCGGTGCGGGTGTCCGGCAGCTGGTCGCAGTGGCAGGTCAGCGCCGGCGAACTGCTGTTGCCGGCCGAGGGCCTGAGCGGCCTGGGTGCGCCGCTGAACACGCTGGCGCCGTCGGGCGCGATCCGGCTGTCCTGGAACCTGCTGGACATCGCGCGCCAGGGCAATGCGGTGGCGGTCAGCGGACGCACGGTCTTGGCCATGAACGACATGGGATCGCGCATGAGCCCGATCAAACCGCTGGGCAGCTACGAGATGGCGATGGACTGGCGCGGCCAGCAGGCGGAACTCGAACTGCGCACCGTGCGCGGCGCGCTGCTGCTGTCCGGCAGCGGCGCCCTGCAGAACGGCCGCCTGCGCTTTTCCGGCCAGGCCGCGGCCGCCGAAGGATACGAAAACACGCTGGGCAACCTGCTCAACCTGCTGGGCCAGCGCCGAATGGTGAACGGCAAGAACATAATCGCACTCGAGTTCAGATAATGAAAAACACCCACCGTAGCAACAGCACCCCGCAACTCCCGGCGCTGCGCCGCATCGCCGCCAGCGTCATGCTGTGCTGCGCCGTCGCCACGGCCCTGCCGCCGGTGACCGCCTTCGCCCAGGACGGCGCCGCGCTCAACTTCGTCAACGCCGACATGGAATCGGTGATCAAGGCGGTCGGCCACTACACCGGCATGACCTTCATCATCGACCCGCGCGTCAAGGGCACGCTGACGCTGGTGTCGGAAAAATCCCTCACCAAGGCCCAGGCCTTCGCGCTGCTCACCTCGGCGCTGCGCCTGCAGGGCTATGCCGTCGTCACCGGCGACGGCTTCGCCAAGGTGGTGCCGGAGGCGGAAGCCAAGCTGCAGTCGTCGCCGACCCAGGTCGGCACCGGCGGCCGGCGCGTGCAGGGCGACCAGGTGGCGACCCAGGTCTACCGCCTGCAGCATGAATCGGCGGCCAACCTGACGGCCGTGCTGCGTCCGCTGATCTCGCCCAACAATTCGATCATGGCCGACCCGGGCAACAACAGCCTGGTGATCACCGACTACGCCGACAACCTGCGCCGCCTGACCAGGATCATCGCCGCGCTCGACGCGCCGGCCACCAGCGACCTCGACGTGGTACCGATCCGCAACGGCATCGCCAGCGACGTCGCCACCCTCGTCACGCGCCTGATGGAGCCGAGCCCGGGCGGCGATTCCGGCCGCGTCACCGTGCTGGCCGACCCGCGCACCAATTCCGTGATCGTGCGCGCCCCCTCGCTGGCGCGCGCCAACATGGCGAAAAGCCTGATCGCCAAGCTCGACCAGCCGACCGCGGAACTCGGCAATATCCACGTGGTCTACCTGAAGAACGCCGACGCCAGCCGCGTGGCGCAGACGCTGCGCGCCGTGGTGTCGCAGGACGCCTCGGCGGTGCCGGTGCAGCAGCAGGGCACGGCGGGCGGCTCGATCCAGTCGGGCACCGCGGGCGGTTCCGGCAGCAACACGGGCCTGGGCGGCCAGGGCAACCAGCAGAGCAGCGTGGGCGCGGGCGGCACCGGCAATACCTTCGGCCAGCAGAGCCAGGCCACGGCCAACGGCGCCGGCGGCGGCCAGGGTTCCGGGTTCATCCAGGCCGACGCTTCCACCAACAGCCTGATCATCACGGCGCCCGACGCCGTCTACCGCAACCTGCGCGGCGTCATCGACCAGCTCGACGTGCGCCGCGCCCAGGTCTACATCGAGGCGCTGGTGGTCGAGGTCACGTCGAGCAAGGCGTCCGAGTTCGGCGTGCAGTGGATCGGCCTGTCGGGCGACAGCAGCAGCAAGTACCGCGTCGGCGGCGTGCAGTCGTTCAACAGCAACGGCAACAACAACATCATCAACCTGGCGGCGGCCGCCGCGGGCCTGGGTTCCGGCACCACCACCGGCAGCACCGCGACCTCGCTGCCGCAACTGAACGGCCTGTCGCTCGGCATCTTCCGCCAGATCAATGGCCAGCTTGGCCTGGGCGCGATCGCCACCGCCCTTGAAAACGGCGGCAACGCCAACATCTTGTCCACGCCGAACATGATCACGCTGGATAACGAGCTGGCGACGATCAAGGTAGGCCAGAACATCCCGATCCTGACCGGTTCGTTCACGACCGGCGCGAGCGGGGCCAGCAATCCATTCCAGACCGTCGACCGCAAGGACGTCGGCCTGCTGCTGAAGGTGCGCCCGCAGATTTCCGAAGGCGGCACCATCAAGCTGTCGATCTACCACGAGAACTCGGGCATCGACAGTTCCGTCGCGTCGACCTCGGGCATCGTGACGACGGTCCGCGCGATCGAAAGCAACGTCCTGGCCGACGACGGCCAGATCATCGTGCTCGGCGGCCTCATCTCGGACGACGAGTCCG
>DAMAFT010000234.1:0-6977 GCA_031995805.1 Massilia sp. | reverse complement strand
GGGCGTGACGAGTTCGCCGCGCAGCGCGCGCGCGCCCGGATAGTGCTCGGGCGCCGCGTTGAGCGCCAGGATATTGGTCTGGAACGCCAGGCTGTCGATGACGGCGATGATGTCGGTCATGCGGCGCGAGTTCTCGCGCACGCCGCTCATGGTGCGTACGACGTTGCCCACCGCCAGGCCGCCCTGGCAGGCGGATTGCGAGACGTCGGCCATCAGGCGGCTGGCGTCCTTGGCCGACTGCGCGTTCTGCTGCACGGTGGCGTTCATCTGCTGCATCGAGGCCGACGCCTCTTCCAGCGCGCAGGCCTGCGACTCGGTACGCTGCGCCAGGTGCTGGTTTTCCGCCACCATGTCGCCGGCGGCGCGCCCGACGACCAGCGTCGATTCGCGGATCTGGCCGACCAGCAGCTTGATGTTCACCTGCAGCACGCGCAACTGCGTGGCGACGCGCTGGAACGCCGGTTCGTGCGGCGCCGGGATCGACGACGTCAGGTCGCCCGAACTCATGCACGCCATCTCGCGGCCCAGCGCGGCGAGCGTGCCGTCGACCTGGCGCGCCAGCACGGCCATGCCGGCGCAGCCGAGCGTCGCCAGCAGGCCGCCGGCCAGCCAGGCCTGCAGCGCCATCCCGCGCGCCTCCAGGCCGAACAGCACGGCCAGCGCCAGCCATTGCAGCGCGCAAAACAGCGCCAGCTTCCTGCCCAGCGTCATCCGGTCCAGCATCCTGCCCCACACGGAAGGACGCCCCGCGAGCGCGCGCCCCTCGACGATCCGCACCGGCGCACCGGCGTTCACCGCCGCATAGGCGGCAGCGGCGGCCTCGACCTGCGCGCGCGACGGCTTCATGCGGATCGACGTATAGCCGACCACGCTTCCCTCGCTGACCAGCGGCGCGGCCTGCGCTTCGACCCAGTAAAAATTGCCGTTCTTGCAGCGGTTCTTGACGATGCCGGTCCAGGTCTTGCCGGCTTTGAGGCAGCGCCACATGTCGGCGAACGCCTGCGGCGGCATGTCCGGATGGCGGACGATGTTTTGCGGCGCGCCCAATAGCTCTTCGGCGGAAAAGCCGCTGATCCGGGTGAAGTCCGAGTTGACGTAAGTGATGTTTCCCTGCAAGTCTGTTTTGGACACCACGGCCTCGTGGTCTCGCAAAACGTACTCATTGTCTGTGACAGGCAAATTTCTACGCATGATTCTTGGCGGAAGGTCGGCAGGCTGGTGGCCGACAGTGAGGGGGCTGCAAGGTTTGGGCAGGCGGGCTGATTATATTGACAATAGATATTTTTAACAACAAGTAACTTGCATGATAGATACAGCAATAGCCATTTCCTGAGTGTATTGGTAGGTTATTGCTCAAAAGCACCATGAATGAGTGCTGCATACTGCATATACCGGATTTTTCGTGCGGTCATGCGCGCAGAATGTAAAATCCAGTTTCACTTACTATGGCGAAGACGTGGCCAGTCATTCCATTTGTACTTGTTGCGCATGCCGGGGCAGGCGCGGCATACCATCTATGTGAAATGGCAACAAGGATGTGCTACACACCCGGGAACAAGCCGCCATCCACACGCAGGTTGGCACCCGTAATGTACCCGGCCAGCGGGCTGGAAAGGAAGGCGGCCGCGTTCGCGATATCGTCCACATGTCCGACACGACCGACAGGCACTTGCGCAAATAACGGCAGCACGAGACGCTCAACCTCGACCCATGGTGCATCTTGATCCAGGCCATGTCGAACGGCTGCTTCACGGAATTTTCGGTCTAGTGTGACGCTGTGGATGGTTCCTGGTGAAATCGCGTTCACGGTGATGCCTTCGGCGGCCACGGCCTTGGCAAGCGACGCGGTCATGGCATTGATCGCGGCCTTGCTGGCGGCGTAGTCGGGGCCGCCCGCAGGCGGCATGGTGGCGGCCAGGCTGGAGATATTGATGATACGGCCCCAGCCGGTCCGGCGCATGCCCGGCAGAATACGGTTCGTCACGCGTAGCGCGGCCAGGACATTGCGGTCATATGTCTCAGCCCAGGTCGTTGGCTGTGTAGTCGACCAGTCATCCTTGACGGCACCGGAGCCTCCGGCGTTGTTCACCAGAATATCGATTGCACCGGCTTGTTGCGAAGCCTGATCCACCAGGCTGTCTACTTCGCCTTCGTGGGTCAAATCACCCAGCACGACATGGGCACGGCCACCGTCTTTGATGATGGCATGGGCGACTTCCTCGGCTTGCGTTTTGTCTCGGCCGTGCACGATGGCGATCGCGCCCTCCAGTGCAAACCTGTTGGCAATGCCGGCGCCAATTCCTTTGCTGGCGCCAGTGACCAATACCTTTTTCCCAGTGAGTTGCAAGTCCATCTCGATACCCTCGGCTGAATGCGAAGAAGGCATGCTAGAGTCGGGCAATGAACAACACAAGTACGCACTTTTTTGTGCCCGATGCCGGCTCTCCCGTGGAGGACCGTCAGACCTGCCTCGGTCCGGACGGTGCAGTTGCCCACGTCAGCCGGGTGATCCGCATGATCCAGGGCCGCTGGAAACTACAGATCCTGTTCCGTTTATATGCAGATGGTTCGATGCGCACACTGCAGATGAAGCGCGACCTGCCGGGTATCTCGCAGAAAGTCTTGACCCAGCATTTGCGTGAACTGATGGCTGATCGCCTCATCGAGCGTATCGATTTCAAGGAAAAACCGCTTCGAGTCGAATACCATCTATCGTCGCTCGGCCGCGAACTCATGCCCGTGTTGATTGCTGCACGTAAGTTTTCGGTCGTTCATTCAGCCTGAGCGTCCGACGAGGATTCCGGCAGAAGATATCTCCCGCGACGACTGCGGCGCGAGGGTACTAGCGTGGTGCTTTATACCCGGCGCCGTAGCGCACTGTCTCCACGATATCCAGGGCAATTCGATAGCGACCGTTCGAGGTCTTGCGGAGATTCGGGAACATGCGCAGCCCGTCATTTGGGATGCGCACCAATCATTCGACCAATGGACTATGATGTCTCATTAATCTGAAGCGAATCAATTACTCGATGTTGATTGGCGGAAGCGGTGAGATTCGAACTCACGAACGGGTTCCCCCGTCGGCAGTTTTCAAGACTGCTGCCTTCAACCACTCGGCCACGCTTCCTGGGGAACCGCATTATACATAAATCGTTGCCCACCGGGCAGCTAACAAAAAGCTCACGCCGGCAGCACCCAGTCCGCCCGCAACCCCTGCTCGAACTCCTCCGCCGGCAGCGGCTTGCCGTACAGGTAGCCCTGCGCCTCGTCGCAGCCGGCCTGGCGCAGGAATTCCATCTGCTCGACGGTTTCCACGCCCTCGGCGATGACGCGGTGCCCCAGTCGCCGCCCCATGCTGATGATGGTGCTGGCGATCGCGCAGTCGCTCGAGTCGGCCGGGATGCCGGTCGTGAACGAGCGGTCGATCTTCAGGGTGTCGATCGGGAAGCGCTTCAGGTAGGACAGCGACGAATAACCGGTGCCGAAGTCGTCCAGCGACAGGGCCACGCCCAGCGCGTTGATGCAGTCCATGATGTCGATCACCTGCTCGATGTCGTGCATCAGCGTGCTCTCGGTGATCTCCAGTTCCAGCCAGTGCGGCTGCAGGCAGTGGCGGCGCAGGGTGTCGGCCACGCGGTCCGGCAGCGACGGCGTGAACTCGCGCGCGGAGACGTTCACCGCCAGGCGGAACGACGGCAGGCCGGCGCGCTGCCAGATCGCGGCCTGGGCGCAAGCCTGTTCCAGCACCCAGCCGCCCACCTGCACGATCAGGCCCGTGGTCTCGGCCAGCGGGATGAATTCGCTCGGCGGGATCATGCCGCGCACCGGGTGCTTCCAGCGCACCAGCGCCTCGGCGCCGACCAGGCGGCCGCTGGCGATCTCGAACTTCGGCTGGTAGTGCAGCGCCAGTTCGCCGTGGCCCAGCGCGTGGCGCAGGCCCGCTTCGATCTGCATGCGCTGCTGCATGCCGTGGTTCATGTCGAGGCGGTAGAAGGCCACGCCGTGGTCCGGGTTCTGGGCGTTTTCCTTGGCGCGGCCCATCGCGATGTCGGCCATGCGCAGCAAGGTCTCGGCGTCCTGGCCGTCCTGCGGATACACGGCGATGCCGATGCTGGCGCCCACGCGCAGGTCGTGGCCGCCGATCTGGAACGGGGCGTCGAGCGCTTCCTGCAGCTTGCGCGCGACCGTGGTCGCCTCGAAGTGCTGGCGCATGTCGAACAGGCCGATGGCGAATTCGTCGCCGCCCATGTGCGCGACCACGTCCTCGTCGCGCAGCGCGGTGCGGAAGCGCTGGGCGGCCTGGCGCAGCAGTTCGTCGCCGACCTGCAGGCCGAGCGTGCCGTTGATCAGCTTGAAGCGGTTCAGGTCCACGTACAGCACGCAGGCCGAGGTCTCGTTGCGCTGCGCGACCGTGAGCGCCTGGTCGGCCAGGCGCGCGAACAGGCGGCGGTTCGGCAGGCCGGTCAGCTCCTGGTAGTAGGCCAGGTGATGCAGGCGTTCCTCGGCGCGATTGCGCTCGGTGATGTCGGTCAGGTAGGCGATCAGGCCCACCGCGCGGTCTTCCAGGTCGCGCAGCGGCGACAGCGACAGGCTGGCCCAGAACACCTCGCCGGACTTCTTGCGGCGCCGGACTTCCATCATGCGGCCGCCCTCTTCCGCGAAGGCGTCCGCCTCGTCGGCTTCCGCATCCGCGTACAGGAACAGGATGTTGCGGCCCACCGCTTCCAGCGCCGTGTAGCCGAACAGCTGCTCGGCGCCCTTGTTCCAGCTGGTGATGTAGCCCATGCGGTCCATGGTCAGGACCGACTCGTGGATCTGGTCCAGGATCTGCGACTGGTGCGCCAGCTGCGCCTCGACCTGGGCGTAGGCGTGGGTGGTGCGCTGGGCCAGGCCGTGCATCTGCAGCAGGGTGCCGGTGAGCGCCGCCAGGCCTTCGAGCTGGCGCCAGTCTTCCAGCCGGTACGAGCGTCCGCCGACCTCGTAGCGGCCGATGCAGGCGCCGTCGGCGCGCACGCCCTGGGCCAGGCCGCCTTCCAGCGCCATCTCGGGCACGTGGTCGCACGCGCTGCACGGCAGGTACAGGCCGTAGGGGCTGGACAGCAGGGCCGCGGCGATGCGCCCCAGTTCGGCGTGCAGCGCGTCGCCGCGCAATTTGAGTACGGCGTCGCAGACGGCAGCGCTGCTGCCGAAGAAGTCGAGTGGCGCAGCGGCTGGCAGCTTAGACATTGCGTGCTACCTGGATGGCCCAGTGGTAGGCGTGGAGCTGGCTGCGCCACCAGTCCTGGCCGTCGACGCCGGCGCCAAGCAGCGTGGCGGCGTCCGGCCGGTCGGCCTCGGCCAGCCGCAGCCGCTGGCCCAGCGCGCCCTCGCGCCGCAGCAGCGCGGCCTGGACGTCGGCGCGCAGGTTCAGGTCGGGCAGCACGTCGGACATCGGCATGCGGAACAGGCGGTCGAGCAGCGAGAACACCCCGGTCATGAAGGCGATGTCCTGCTCGTCGCGGTCGCCCCCTTCGCGCTTGCACAGGTCTTCCAGCGCCGCGCCGCGCAGTGCCGCCAGCGGCAGCAGCAGGTTGGGCGGGCCGTCCGGGTCCTGGCGCGCGTACAGCAGCAGTTGCAGCCAGCGCTGCAGTTGCCTGCGGCCGATGCGGCTGATCGCCTGGTGGAAGCTGGTGATCGGCACGCCCGCCGAAAACGCCGCCGAGTTGACCAGCTTGAGCAGGTGGTAGGCCAGCGCCGCATCCTGCTTGAGCTGGTTTTCCAGTTCGTGCGAGTCGGCGTCGCGCGCCAGCAGCGCGAGCATGGTCAGCATGCGCTTGCGCGTGGTGCCGTCGTCGTCGTCGCCGAGCGCGCTTTCCAGCACGTAGTCGCCGCTGAACCAGGCGAAGCCGGCGTTCTCGCAGGCCTGGAAGCGTTCCATGCTGCGCACGCCGTAGGCCAGGTGCGGGCCGAACAGGGCCGGCAGCGAGATCGCGGGCGGCGCATCGACGCCGCAGTCGCGCGCTACCGTGCGCAGGGCCAGCGGTGGCTGCACGCCGTCCGGCAGCGCGCCGTCGAGCAGCACCCGGTACCCTTCCATCTGCAGTTCGGCCAGGCGCCGCGCCACGCCATCGCGCACCAGCGCGCCGGCGTCCACGGCCAGCACGACGCGGCTGGATGGCAGCACGTTCAGGGCGGGAGGATTCAGGACCGCCGGATCGGGCACGCGCACCACGCAATCGAGCGGCGCCACGGCGTCGAGCAGGTCCGGCGGGCCGAACACCGCCTGCAGGAAGCCGCTGTCGGCCGGCTGGCCGACAGCGTCGACCAGCAGCGCGACCCACTCGTTTTGTGCGTTGGCGATCGAGCGTAATTCAACCAACGGGAACGATGGCGAAGCCATTAACGATTCGGCATTTATGCATTAGTAGTAACCGGGCAATGGTAATGCCCCGTTTTTCGGAAAGCAACTGTTTTTATTGCAAATAAGATATGTTTGCAATAATAAATACTCATCTTGGCGTACCGAAAGGCGCGTGCTGCACCGCGTACTTGATCAACTCGGCCTGGCCCTCGATGCCGAGCTTGCGCTTGATGTTCAGGCGATGCGTTTCCACCGTGCGCACGGACAGGTCGAGCGCACGCGCGATCTGCTTGTTCGCCTCGCCGTTGGCGATGTGGCGCAGCACTTCCTGTTCGCGCAAGGTCAGCTGGTTGTCCTGCACCGCGGCCGGCCGCGCGAGCTGGCGCGCCAGCGCGGCGCTGTAGTAGATGCCGCCGGCCATCACGGTGTCGATGGCCAGCACGATGTCCTTGCCGGGCGCGTCCTTCAGCACGTAGCCGCGCGCGCCGGCCTGCATGGCCTGGGTCACGTATTCGAGCTTGTCGTGCATCGACAAAATCAGGATGGCGATGTCCGGATGGCGTTCGGACAGGCGCGCGGTGGCGTCGATGCCGCTGCCGTCGCGCATGGTGATGTCCATCAGCACCAGGTCGACGGG
>DAMAFT010000233.1:0-7030 GCA_031995805.1 Massilia sp. | reverse complement strand
TGACCGGCATGAGCATCCGCGACCTGCGCGACCTGATGGGCGACCGCCGCACCAAGTACCGCCTGTCCGACGCGCAAGGCCGTCCGAAACCCGAGGAAAAGGCTGCCAAGGAAGCCGCCGCCCAGCAGGCACAGCAGGGCCAGCCGCAATCCCAGCAGGGCGTCGACGACACATCGACCAAGTCGCCTGGCAATTATGCGCACTGATGCCGCGGGCATGACAGCGGTCCTGTCATGCCTGCGGCCAGACCCGGCGGCGAGGCGGCGTCCCCCAGGATGCGCCGCGCCGCCGTCACGGAAGGCCGTTCCCTGGTTGCATCCTCACGCCATCAGGACGGCCGACATTTCCTCGAACTGCGCCTCCGTCTCGCGGAACAGGTGCAGGTAGGCTTCCTCGCTCAATCGCATCGCATCCCACGCCACGCCCGAGACGCGTGGCACCACGTCGTGCTCGTCGCCGCCGATATCGAGCGCATGCACGATCGCATCGGCCACATGCACGATCGCGGCCAGGAAACCGGCGCCCGGCGTGGCAGGCGCATGGTGGAAGGCGATCGCCTGGCGCATCGTATCGGAAAAATTCCAGTGCTCGGCCAGCGCCACGCCCGCATCGACGTGGTCCAGGCCCAGTACCTCGCGTTCGGCGTCGCGCCACTCGGCGCCATGGCGCGCGCGCCAGGCCTGCACATCGGCATAGGCATCCGGGCAGGCGGTCACCAGCACCAGCCGGCCGATGTCGTGCAGCAATCCCGCCGTGAAGGCGAAATCCTGGTTGAAGCGCATGCGCCGCGCCAGCGCGCGGGCGCAGGCCGCCGTGGCGATCGAATGGCGCCAGAAGCCGCGGTCGTCGAAGCCCGGGCAGCGTCCGTTCGGGAAGCAGCCGGTCAGGGCCGCGGCCGTGATCAGGTTGCGCGTCGACTGGAAGCCGAGGAAAGTGATGGCCTGCTGGATCGTGGTCACCTTGACCTGCAGGCCGAACGACGAGGAATTGGCCAGGCGCAGCGTCTTGGCCGTCAGGGCCTGGTCGTACGACACCTTTTTTGCCAACACCGAGATGTCGACATCGTCCTGCTCTATGCTGCCGAGCAACTCCATGACAACGGCCGGCAGCGACGGCAGGTCCTGCACGCCGGCCGCCAGTTGTTCGGGCGTGACGCGGCTCATGCCGCCGCTCCGGCGCCGCGGCGCAGGCGGTAATCCTCGACGTAGCGGCGCAGGGCGGCGCTGGCCCAGTCGCTGTCGTCGCCGGCATCCTGCCTGCGGAACAGGTGGTCCAGGCGCGCCTGCACGGCGGCAGGGTCGAGCGGCGCCGGCGCCGCCCCGGCCTGCACGATCGGCAGCGTGGCGATGCCATGGCGCGCCAGCGACGCCAGCATGGTCTCGGTCAGCACCACGCCCTCGGCGAGCAGGACGTTGCCCTTGGCATCGCGCAGGACGTCGGACAAGACCATGCCCGGCAGGGCAGCGGCCAGCGGAATCGGGTGGTTGGCGGCAGTCATGCTTTCCTCTTTCCAATTCGTAATTTATTGATATTACCATCGGTATATCATGCAGTGCGACCATGGCATGGGGCCGGCCCGGCCATCCAGGGGCGCCGGCACAGGCGGGCACGCACGATCTGTTGTATTCTCGTCCGACGTTGCTACCCGCATCGCATGTTCATCACGACCAGACTGGAATTCCATGAAACTGTACTTCAGCCCGGGCGCCTGCCCGCTTGCCTCCCACATCGCCCTGGTCGAAGCCGGCCTGGACTTCACGCTGGAAGCCGTCGACCTGCGCGCCAAGACCACGGCGGGCGGCGCCAACTTCCTCGCCATCAACCCGAAAGGCTATGTGCCGGCGCTGGAACTGAAGGACGGCACCGTGCTGACCGAAGGCCCCGCGATCCTCCAGTTCATCGCCGACCTGGCGCCGGACCGTGTCCTGGCGCCGGCCAACGGCACGCTCGAACGCTACCGCCTGATCGAATGGCTGAACTTCATCTCGGCCGAACTGCACAAGAACTTCGGTCCGCTGTTCCGCCCGCATGCCGGCGCCGAGGCCAGGGAAGCCGCCGCGGCCGCCCTGCGCCAGCGCCTGGACTGGGTGGCCGGCCAGCTCGAAGGCCGGGACTACCTGCTGGGCACGCAGTTCAGCGTGGCCGACGCCTACCTGTTCACCGTGCTGGGCTGGGCCGGCCAGGTGAAGTTCGACCTGGCGCCGTGGCCGTTGCTGGCGACGTATGCGCAGCGCGTGGCGCAGCGCCCGGCGGTGCAGCAGGCGCTGCGCCAGGAAGGCCTGCTCGGCTAACAAGCGGTCGCCGGTAATCGTTTGTAAATATCCGCCGTGCCGCATGCCGGCACGGTACCATGGGGGCCATGACCAGCAAACGCTACATTGCCCTGCTGAGGGGCGTCAACGTCGGGCGCGCCAAGCGTGTCGCCATGGCCGACCTGCGCAAGCTGATCGGCGACCTCGGCTATACCGGGGTGCGCAGCGTGCTCAACAGCGGCAACGTCGTGTTCAGCGGCCCGCCGCGGCCGCAGGAGGCGGTGGCGGCCGAGATCGAGGAAGCGCTCGTGCTCAAGCTGGGCGTGGCGGCGCGCACGCTGGTGCTCGAGCGCGAGGAGCTGGCCGCCATCGTCGCCGCCAATCCGCTGCTCGACGTGGCGGCCGACCACGCGCGCCTCCTGATCTTCATCCTGGCCAGCGACCAGCTGCGCGAGGCCGTCGAGCCGCTGTGCCGCCAGGACTGGCAACCGGGCGCCGTGGCGCTGGGGGCGCGCGCCGTCTATGTATGGTGCCCCGAAGGCATCCTCGACAGCGCGGCCGCGCAGGCGCTGGGCAAGCAGCTCGGCGACGCGACCACGTCGCGCAACTGGTCCACGCTCAGCAAGCTGCACGCGCTGTGCAGCGAGGCCGCGCCACGCTGATGCCGTTCCCTTCATGATCCGCAAATGACGACGGCGCCGATGGCGCCGTCGTTGACTTCCGGTTCGACCGCTGCGGCCCCGCGTCAAGCGGATACCGTTTCCCTGGTGGCGAACCGCTGCTGCACGTCGAACTCCCTACTTGAACTTCTCGTTGCTGACGCGGCTGGCCCGGTAGCCGATCAGGATCAGGCCGACCAGCATCATGGCGAAGACTTCCGGTTCGGGAAGTTCGGACATCGAGGATGGCGGCGGGGCCACCACCTCGGTGCGGTGCAGCGTCGACAGGTCGGCCACGCGGTAGGCGCGCACGCCGGCGGACGACGTGTCGAGGTCGATTGCGGCGGCCTGGGCGGCGCCGCCGACTAACAGACTGAGCATTGCGGCAAGTGCATATCGTTTCACGGTCATTCCTTCGAAAAAACTGGCGAACCCGACGACGATGGATTGCGTCGACCCGGAAAATACATATTTGAATTATTAACGTTTGGATAATGAGATTCAGAACGAATTACTCATGGCAACGTAACGACGCACCCGGGTCGTCATGCAGAATAACAAAGATACGCGTTCGTACCTCGCTCGTTACGTACGGTTACACTCTTGAATTTGCTTATTGAAATTAATATTTTTTCAAATAAAACAAAGACAAGGAATTATGCGGATCGACGTGGGGAAATGACCATGAGTGACATCAAATCTTGCGCTCCATTTATTTAGTTTATTAACTGGACAATGGAATCCGATATTTATTTGACCATATCTGTTGCGCTCTAAATTTTTTTCGGCGCACGGTATACACCTGTCTTTTCTTTGCGGGTATAGTCTCCATATCCCTATTGCCTTAGGGCATCAAAACAATAGCAGATGTACACGTCTGCCGACCCCGAGCGGTCCCCGCCGTCCGCCTTTCCCGTCCCATCGGACTTGCGAAAGGCCTGCAATACCCGCCGTATCACACCCTTCGTTTTTTGCAGAGTTCCGATATGCCCAATTTTGCTCGACTTCAAATTGCCTTCAAGAATGTCTATGTCCGCATCCTGACCGCCATCGTGCTGGGGATGCTGACGGGCTGGGCCATCTACAGGGCCGACGTCCCGCAGGATCCGGCGCCGGTCGTGTATTCGCAGAACATCGCCGAGATCACCGGACTGGCGGCCGCCAAGGACCGCCTGGACTACCTGCTGGTGGCGCGGCCGCTGTCGGATTCGCCGCGCTACGTCTACAAATTCAAGGGCGCGCCCGAGCTGCACGTGGTGAAAGTGCCGAGCACCTCGCACCTGTCGCTGGAGCGCGAGGTGCTGCTGAAGAATGCGATCCCGTATTCGATCGCCAAGGACGATTACCTGAGCACCCACAAGGCCGTGCTGCAGGACGAGGGCGAGGGCTTCGGCACCGACGTCGTCAATTTCCTGAAGCGCCATGCGCTCGACATCACCGTGCTGCTGGTGATCCTGTATGCGATCAAGTTCGGCATCCCGGGCATGAATGCCGGTGCGCAATTGATCTCGCCGGACAAGCTGAAAGGCAGCCTGGACGACCTGATCGGCATGGAAGACATCAAGCAGGAAGTGCTGCACCTGGAAGACATGATCCGCAACCGCGAGATCTACCAGGAACACAATATCGACAAGCCGTTCAACGTGATGCTGACCGGCCCGGCCGGCACCGGCAAGACCAAGCTGGTGGGCTACCTGGCCAAGCGCCTCGACATCCCGCTGATCCAGGCGTCCGGCTCGGCGCTGGAATCGGGCTACGTCGGCGGCGGCTCCAAGGCGCTGAGCGCCCTGTACCGCAAGGCCAGCGCGAAAGGCCGCTGCATCATTTTCCTGGACGAGGCGCAGAGCCTGTTCATGCCGCGCGGCCGCAGCGAAAAGAAATGGGAAGACGATACCGCCAACACCCTGCTGGGCCTGCTGGACGGCGTCAAGAGCGACAAGGGGCAGGGCGTGATCTGGGTCGTCGCCTCGAACTTCGACGACGCCTCGACCGAGATGGACGAAGCGATGCTGCGCCGCTTCTCCGTGAAGATCAACTTCCGCCTGCCGAACAAGGCCGAGCGGCGCGAGCTGTTGCGCAGTTTCCTGGCGCGCAAGAAGGAAGGCCTGGTCGACTGGGACGACCTGGACCTGGACCAGGTCGCGGAAATGACCCAGAATCTCAGCCCGGCCCTGCTGGAAACCGTGGTCGAGCGCGCCTCGATGCTGTCGATCCAGGAAAAGGCGATCATCAACACCGACCTGCTGTTCCGTGCCTACGAGCGCGCCACGATCGGCCTGACCGACCGCGCCACGACCACCGACAAGCAGAAGCAGCGCGAGCGCATCGCCGTGCACGAACTGGGCCACTTCTTCATGCAGATCGACCCCTTCCTGCGCGAAGGCCTGAGCCTGGCGCAGGTGAAGGAAAAATCGCACCTGCTCAAGATCAGCACGGAGGCGGTGTCGAAGATCGGCGCGCTGGGCTACGTCCTGCAGTCGGGCGACGACATGTCGTTGCGCACGCTGGAAGAGCTGGAGCGCGACGTGATCGGCCTGTACGGCGGCGTGGCGGCGGAAGAGCTGTTCTACGGCGCGCGCGGCATCTCGGTGGGCAGCCAGAACGACATCGAGAAGATCACCAAGATGCTGAACCTGATGGTCGGCCGCCTGTCGATGTACTCGCGCGCCAAGATCGACTACAGCCAGTTGCAGAACGACGCCAGCGGTGAGCACACCTTGCGCCAGGTCGAGGAAAAGTCGGACGAGCTGTACAGCTACACGCTGGACGCGATCCGCGACTACCGCGAGGTGATCGTGGCGCTCAAGGACACGCTGCTGGACCAGTACGTATTGTCGAAGGATGCCGTGTTCGCCCTGCTGGCGCAACACGAGGAAACGCTGCGGGCCGGCCTGGATGCGCCGCGCGCCGTGAACCTCAAGCTGTGCGCCGAGGAGGCCGCGGTGGCTTGAGTCGCCAAGGTTGGTTGATGGTTCCCGGGATCGAGCGATCCCGGGTTGATGCGGCGGACAGCGATGTCCGCCGTTTTTTTTGTTCAGTGCGCCGGCAGCGGCGCATTCTCCAGCGATTCCAGCACGTGCCGCGTCATGCTCTTGGCCAGCTCGTGCTCGCCGATGAACACGGTGCCGCCGGTATCCTCGCGCAGCAGGCGCGCCTCTTCCTCGTTGTGGGTGCGCACCACGCAGCGGATCGTGGGGTTCAGGGCCTTGGCCGTCTCGACCATCGCGCGCACGTGGAAGGTATCCGGCGTGGCGATGACGAGCATCGCGGCGCGCGCGATGTGCGCCTGGATCAGTACCGCCGGCTCGCCCGCGTTGCCGGCCACCGCCGGCTGGTCGCGCCGGCGCAGTTCCTCGACCAGGTCGCGGTTCTGCTCGGCCACCACGAAGTGCACCCCCTGGCGCGTCAGCTCGTCGGCGATGCGCCGGCCCACGCGGCCATAGCCGACCAGCACCACCTGGCCGGTCAGGCGGTCGTGCTCCACCGACATCGGCAGTTCTGCCAGCGGATCGGTCGAGCGCTCCAGCTGGCGTGCCAGCGGCGAGCGCTTGCGCAGCCAGTTCTGCAGCGGGCCGACCGTCTTGAACATCAGCGGGTTCACCGCGATCGAGATGATGGCGCCGGCCAGGATCAGGTTCTGGCCCATTTCCGGCAGCAGCCCCAGCGAGATGCCCAGCGCCGCCAGGATGAAGGAGAATTCGCCGATCTGCGCCAGGCTGGCCGAGACGGTGATGGCGGTGTTCAGCGGATAGCGCAGCGCCAGCACCAGCACGAAGGCGGCGACCGACTTGCCGAACAGGATGATGGCCAGCACGCCCAGCACCTGCAGCGGACTCTCGACCAGCACGCGCGGGTCGAACAGCATGCCCACCGAGACGAAGAACAGCACCGAAAACGCGTCGCGCAGCGGCAGCGTTTCCTCGGCGGCGCGGTGGCTCAGCTCCGATTCGCGCAGCACCATGCCGGCGAAGAAGGCGCCCAGCGCGAACGAGACGCCGAACAGGTGCGACGAGCCATAGGCGATGCCGACGGCGGCGGCGATCACGGCCAGCGTGAACAGCTCGCGCGAGCCGGTCTTGGCCACGCGCCAGAGGAACCACGGGAACAGCTTGCGGCCGA
>DAMAFT010000232.1:0-7040 GCA_031995805.1 Massilia sp. | reverse complement strand
AAGGTGCAGTAAGATGCACCATCACCGGCGGATTGCTCCCGCCGGTCTTCGTCGCCGTGGCGACTTTTCGTGTTTTAGATAGGATCGAATAAATGATTGTGAAGCCCGCCCGCCTGTTGTTGGCCATGACCGCGATGGTAGCCCTGCCGTCGTTCGCGCAAAACGTTGCGACGGTCAATGGCAAGCCCATCCCCGCGGCCAAGGTTGACCAGGTGGTCAAGCAGGTCGTCGCACAGGGCAAGGCAGCCGATTCGCCGCAGCTGCGCGAGGCCATCAAGAAAGACCTGATCGGCCGCGAAGTCCTGATCCAGGAAGCCGACAAGCAAGGCGTCGGCACCCGCCCGGAAGTCAAGAACGCCATCGACAACGCACGCCAGAGCATCATCATCAACGCGATGCTGGCCGACTACGTCAAGAAGAACCCGGTCAAGGACGCCGACATCAAGGCCGAGTACGACAAGTACAAGGCGCAGATGGGCGACAAGGAATACCACGCGCGCCACATCCTGGTCGGCACCGAAGACGAAGCCAAGCAGATCATCGCCAAGCTGAAGGGCGGCGCCAAGTTCGAGGAACTGGCCAAGCAGTCGAAGGATCCGGGTTCGGCTCCGAACGGCGGCGACCTGGACTGGGCAAGCCCGGCCTCGTTCGTGCCCGAGTTCTCGAAGGCCATGACCTCGCTGCAAAAGGGCGCGATCACCGAGACCCCGGTCAAGACCCAGTTCGGCTACCACGTCATCAAGCTGGAAGACGTCCGCGCCGCCAAGATCCCGCCGCTGGAAGAAGTCAAGCAACAGATCGCGGAACAACTGCAACAGCGCAAGCTCGCCGCATTCCGCGAAAGCCTGATGAGCAAGGCCAAGATCCAGTAATCCGGCCCCGCATCGAGAAAGCGCTCCGTCCGGGGCGCTTTTTTTTGGCATCGCACCTGCCTGCCCGCCAGCGCCGTCGCGCCGCCTATTTGGTTCGACCACACAACTATTCCTGGAGGAGACGACATGCCCCCGAATCCCACCCGCACCGCCCTTGCCGCCGCCATGGCCCTGGTCCTCGGCCAGGCCGCGGCCGCCGCCCCCGCCGACCTGCCCCTGTACGTGGGCAAGCCCGCAGCCGGCACCAGCGTGATGTTCGGCGACTTCGACGTGCAACAGCGCCTGGACGGGGCCAGCGGCCGCATGGCCGCGGACCCGAAGCTGCCGAACGCCGTCGTCGAGGCGCGCCGCACCGGCAAGGCCGCCAAGGCAGACGCGTTGAAGCTGTCCTGGAGCAATGCCTGGTTCTCCACCCTGCGCCTGGAAAGCGCCCCGCTCGACCTGCGTCCCTATCTGGCCGGCGGCGTCGTCTCGTTCGACCTGAAGGTCAACGAACTGGCCAAGGGCGGCCTGGCGTTCCGCCTGGAATGCGGCGCCGATTGCGAGCGCAAGGTGTCCTATGTCGCGCCGGCGCGCGCGGCCCAGGGCAAGGGCTGGCGGCACCTCAGCTACGCCCTGTCGTGCTTCCACCGCGACGGCGACGACTTCGGCGCCGTCACCAGGCCGTTCGCGCTGGACGGCACCGGCGCCGGCGACGTCGAGATCGCCAACATCCGCATCCGGGCAACCGGCAAGCCGAACGCCGCCTGCCCCGACTACCGCACGCTATCGGTGACGCCGGAGCCGCTTGGCGAGTCCTGGGCGCTCGACTGGTGGATGCCGCGCCACCAGGAAAAACTGGCCGAACTGGCGCGCCGCAGGCAGGCCGGCGAGCCGACGCAGCTGGTGTTCCTGGGCGACTCGATCACGCACAACTGGGAAGCGCAGAACGACGCGCTGTGGAAGGAGTTCTACGGCAAGTACAACCCGCTGAACCTCGGCTACGGCGGCGACCGTACCGAAAACCTGCTGTGGCGCCTGCAGCACGGCGAGGTGGACGGCATTGCGCCGAAGGTGGCGGTGCTGATGATCGGCACCAACAACGCGGGCCACCGCCACGAGGATCCGGCCATCACCTTCGCCGGCATCCGGCGCGACGTCGAGGAACTGCAGAAACGCCTGCCGCGCACGAAGATCCTGCTGCTGGCGATCTTCCCGCGCGGCGCGGACCGGGACGACGGCCTGCGCCGCCTGAACGAGAAGGTGAATGCGCTGCTGCCCGGCCTGGCCGACGGCGAGCAGGTCGTGTTCCTCGACATGAACAAGGCCTTCCTCGGCGCCGACGGCACGCTGTCGAAGGACATCATGCCGGACCTGCTGCACCCCAACGCCAACGGCTACCGCATCTGGCAACGCGAGATGGCGCCGACGCTGGAACGCCTGATGCGCTGACGGGCAAGGCGCTCCCCGGTACCGGGACGCCCTGCCCGTCCGCCCGCGCTCATGCCGCCCTGGCGGCCTTGCGCACGCGGCGGCGGGCGCCGCCGGCGGCCAGGAAGCCCAGGCCGAGCAGCGCCAGCGAACCCGGCTCCGGCACCTGGGCGACGGTGAAGCCCTGCTGCACGAGGCCGATGCCGGCGATGCCGGCGGCACCGGTGACGTTGATTTCCTTGGTCACGAACAGGTTGTTGTAGGTGCCGTTCAGCGCGATATCGAACAGTTCCAGCGACGGATCCTGGGTATCGCAGGCCACTGCGGAGCAGGACACGAACAGGTGGCCGACGATGTTGCCGGCGGCATCGCGCACGGTTTCCCGTACCGATGCGATCGACAGGCCGGCAAAGCTGCCGTCGAAGCCCAGCGAGATCGCCGAGATGCCGGTCGCCGCACTGACCTGGAAGGTCAGCGTTGCGGTATCGTAGCTCGCCGGCAGGGCGAAGAAGTTACTGGTGATGTCGATCCCCGGCAGCATGCCATTGGTAGCCACATTGATCTGGCTGCAATTATTTGGCGTGGAGAAAATGCCGCCCTTGCTGATGCCGCAGCCGAAATTGCTGAAAGTGAGGCCGTTGGTCGTCAGCGTCGACGCCGACGTGATCGCCACGGCCGACGCGGGAGCGGCAATGAATACGCTTGCCGTCAATGTGGCAATTGCGAAGCCGAGGCTGCGGAGGGTCTTGCCGAAGTATGCCAGTTTCATGTCTCTTCCCTTCTTTTATTTCCATGAATGGTCGGAGCAACCTTGCCTGTCAAGGTAGCCGGTTTTTTACCGCAATCATTACTGAGCATAAACAATGCCAGCGCAAACAAACTTAGTAATTTCAAGTACTTGCTGGATTACGGGCGAAACCAAACGAGGTGACTGTCAAGTTTCCAGACAACCTTTATTTACCATGCATTGAAAACTGGAAGATCCAATGGAACGTGGCGCCGGCCACGCTCCGGAAACAGGCGGGATCAGGCGCGTGGACGACGACGACGGGCGAAGCCCAGGCCGCCCAGGCCAGCCAGCGCCAGCAGGACCGTGGACGGTTCCGGCACTTCCGCCGCGGTGTAATCGACCATCAGGGAAGCGCCGGTCAGGATGAGGTCGCCATTGACCTTGAGGCTGACCAGCAGCTTGTCATCCAGCAACAGCTTGTCGAGGATTTCCTTGCTCGACACCGTGCCACTGATCGTGAATGCGCCGCTCCAGTCGGTGGTCACCGTAGTCGTGTAGGTGGTGGTGTTCGAATAGAAGTAGTCGCAGAAGAAGCCGCAGTCCTTGCCGTCGTAGACGCGCGACGTCGCATTGCTGGTGTCGGACGTGACCGTCTTGCCGGTCGCACCGCTGCCGACCAGCAGGCCGGCCAGCGACAACTGGGCGCTTTCCTGTTCGCCGCTGCGCTGTACGGTCTGGTACACCTTGACGTCACGGCCGTAGGTGTAGTTGAAGACCCCGCTCTCGTAGCTGTAGTCGCCGGTGACCGTCTTGTCCGTCTTCGGCTGGGACGTCGTCCAGCCGTCGCTGGCATCGTCCTTGAACGTGAACGAATACTTCAGGCTGTTGATCAGGTAGTTCTCCGGCAGGAACGAGGCGCCGCTGAACGTCGCATTATAGGTGCCCGTCGACAGCGCGCTCGCGCCGATCGCGCCGGTCAGTGCGACCGGTGCGGCAAAGGCCGAGTTCGACATCGCTGCAATGGCGGCCAGCACGACGGTACCCAGGAATTTCTGCATGACTTCTCTCCTAATGAGTTAAATGGCAACAAACTATTTTGATATATAGCAATAGATATGCCAGCGAGATAAGTCTTTGTTATTATTAAGAAAAATTTTCAGAGAGAAATTTTATGTAAAGAAATTCGACATTCCTATTGGGAATTGTTTCGTCAATACATACCTGATCGGTCTTGCAGGGGACTGCGTCGCAGGCTTGTGCTGGAACAGGAGGTGTCAGAGGAACAGGCCGCCCAGCGAATCGAAGGCCCGAAAGGGCGGCTGGCCAACCGTGGGGGGGCGCGGCGCAGCGCAGACCCAGCGGCACCACCGGGTAGCCGGAGCATTGCGGAACTGGAGGCCGAGTCGGCACGGCGGGCGCCGATCCAGGCGCCGCCATCACCCGCAGAACGACGTCGTCCCCGCGCACGCAGGGACCCGGGTTCTGCTGGCGTCATCGAAACGCCGGCAACATCTGTCCCCCGCCTGCGCGGGGACGGCGTATCGCGTAGCGCGGCCAGGCTGGCTCAGCCGACCCACTTCCTCGCATTCTGGAACATGCGGGCCCACGGCGATTCCTCGCCCCAGCCATCCGGATGCCACGACATGTTGACGGTGCGCGCCACGCGCTCGGCGTGCGGCATCATCACCGTGAAGCGGCCGTCCGGCGTCGTCACGGCGGTCAGGCCCTGCGGCGAGCCGTTCGGGTTGAACGGGTAGGCCTCGGTGGCCTGGCCACGGTTGTCGACGTAGCGCAGCGCCTTCACCACCGCATCGATGTCGCCGGTCTGCGAGAAGTCGGCGAAGCCCTCGCCGTGGGCGATCGCCAGCGGCGCGTGGGTGCCGGCCAGCTCCTGGAAGAAGATCGACGGCGAATCCAGCACCTCGACCATGCCGAAGCGCGCCTCGAACTGCTCCGACTTGTTGCGGGTGAACTTCGGCCAGGCGGCGGCGCCCGGGATGATCGACTTCAGGTTGCTCATCATCTGGCAACCGTTGCAGATGCCGAGGCCGAACGTGTCGCTGCGGCCGAAGAATTGCGCGAACGCTTCCTTCAGCTGCGCGTTGAACAGGATGGTCTTGGCCCAGCCTTCGCCCGCGCCCAGCACGTCGCCGTAGGAGAAGCCGCCCACCGCGATCACGCCGTGGAAGTCGTCCAGTTTCGCGCGGCCCGCGATCAAGTCGCTCATGTGCACGTCGACGGCCTTGAAGCCGGCCTGGTGCAGCGACCATGCGGTCTCGATGTGTGAGTTGACGCCCTGCTCGCGCAGCACGGCCACGCCCGGGCGGGCGCCGGACGCGATGAACGGCGCGGCGACGTTCGCGGTGGTGTCGTGCACCAGCTTCGGCGTCATGCCCGGATCGCTCTCGTCCTCGAGGCGTGCGTATTCCTGGTCGGCGCAGGCCGGGTTGTCGCGCAGGCGCGCGATGCGCCAGCTGGTCTCGCTCCACAAGCGGTGCAGCGCGCTCCTGCGCACGTTGTAGATCACTTTCGCGTCGCGCGTGAACTCGACGACGCCGCGGTCGTTCGGCTTGCCGATGATGTGGCTGCAGGCGCCCAGGCCGAAGCCGCGCAGCACGTCCATCACGGCGCGCTTGTCGTCCGCGCGCACTTGGATCACCGCGCCCAGCTCTTCGCTGAACAGCGCGCGCAGCGTCATCTCGTTGCGGCGCTCGCCGACCTGCGTGGCCCAGTTCTTGGCGTCGCCGTGGTCGGACGCGTGCTCGCCTTCCATCGCCAGGATGTCGAGGTTGACCGACACGCCGGCGCGGCCGGCGAAGGCCATCTCGCACAGCGTGGCATACAGGCCGCCGTCCGAACGGTCGTGGTAGGCCAGCAGCTTGCCGTCGGCGTTGAGCTGCTGGATCGCGCCGAAGAATGCCTTCAGGTCGGCCGGGTCGTCGACGTCCGGCGTGTCGTTGCCCAGCTGCTGGGTCACCTGCGCCAGCGCCGATGCGCCCAGGCGGTTCTTGCCGCGGCCCAGGTCGACCAGGATCAGGCTGGTGTCGCCCAGGTCGGTGCGCAGTTGCGGGGTCAGCGTCCTGCGCACGTCGGTGACGGGCGCGAAGCTCGAGACGATCAGCGACACCGGCGAGACGACGGCTTTCGATTCGCCGCCGTCGGTCCAGGTGGTGCGCATCGACAGCGAATCCTTGCCGACCGGGATCGACACGCCCAGCGCCGGACACAGTTCCATGCCCACCGCCTTGACGGTGTCGTACAGGGCGGCGTCCTGGCCCGGCTGGCCGCAGGCCGCCATCCAGTTGGCGGACAGCTTGATCTGCGCGATGTCGGCGATCGGTGCGGCGGCGATGTTGGTGATCGCCTCGCCGACGGCCATGCGGCCGGAGGCGGCGGCGTCGATGATGGCGACCGGGGTGCGTTCGCCCATCGCCATCGCCTCGCCCTGGTAGCCTTCGAAGCTCAGCGTGGTGACGGCCACGTCGGCCACCGGCACCTGCCACGGGCCGACCATCTGGTCGCGCACGGTCATGGCGCCGACGCTGCGGTCGCCGATGGTGATCAGGAAGGACTTGTCGGCCACGGTCGGCAGCAGCAGCACGCGGCGCGCCACGTCGTCCAGGTCCAGGCCCGTCACGTCGACCGGCTTGAAGCTGTTCGCGACGTGCTCGACGTTGCGGTGCATCTTCGGCGGTTTGCCGAGCAGGACGTCCATCGGCATGTCGACCGGCGCGGTGGACGTTTCCGCGTCGACCAGGCGCAGCTGGCGCTCCTCGGTGGCCACGCCCACGGCCGCGAACGGGCAGCGCTCGCGCTCGCAGATGGCGGCGAAGCGGGCCAGGTCGGCGGGGGCGATCGCAAGCACGTAGCGTTCCTGCGATTCGTTCGACCAGATCTCCTTGGGCGACATGCCGCTTTCTTCCAGCGGCACCTTGCGCAGGTCGAAGGTGGCGCCGCGGCCGGCGTCGTTGGTGATTTCGGGGAAGGCGTTCGACAGGCCGCCGGCGCCGACGTCGTGGATCGAGATG
>DAMAFT010000231.1:0-7045 GCA_031995805.1 Massilia sp. | reverse complement strand
CGGCGTGGTCGACTTCGGCGTGCTGCTGCAATGCGCCGCACCCGCCGCGGGCGACGACGAACGCCGCATCCTGATCGTGCGCATGGGCGAGGACTTGCTCGGCCTGCTGGTCGATTCGGTCGACGACGTGCGCTCCTACTTCGACAGCGACATCCTGCCGATCCCGATGCTGGGCACGCGCCGCGCCGCCATGTTCCGCGGCATGCTGCCGGACGCCGAGCGCGGCGACACGCTGTTCCTGGATCACGCGCACCTGTTGTCGGAAGCCGAGGT
This sequence comes from Massilia sp., assembly GCA_031995805.1. Taxonomy (GTDB): domain Bacteria; phylum Pseudomonadota; class Gammaproteobacteria; order Burkholderiales; family Burkholderiaceae_D; genus Telluria. The sequence goes on along the minus strand of DAMAFT010000231.1, from coordinate 6,772 downwards.
GGCCGAGATCTGCGCCGGCCACCGCCGCCTGTACCAGCACGAGCTGGACGCCGCCCCGGGCCGCCATGGCAGCCGCAACGGCCGGCGCCAGGTCTACCTGGCGTTCACGCTGGCCACCGGCTGGGCCACCGACATCGGCCAGGTGCGCGAGATCGTCGCCTTCGACGGCGCCATGACGCGCCCGCCGGGCATGCCCGACTGCGTGCACGGCATGATGCAGCTGCGCCAGCAGATGATCTGCGTGATCGACCTGCGCCGCATGTACGGCATGCCGGCCCGGGAAGGCCTGGATGCGGCCGCCCTGGTCGAGCGCCGCGTGCTGGTGCTGGACCATGGCGACGAACGCTACGGCGTCGTCGTCGACCGCGTCGACAGCATCCTGTCGCTGGCCGACAGCCAGCGCCGCCCGTCGCCCGCGCTGCTGCGCGTCAACGGTCCGGAGGACATGCGCCGCGACGCCGGCGAGGTGCTCGAGGTGCCGGTCGACGGCGGCAAGGACGAGGTGCTCACGCTGTTCGACAAGAACCGCTTCCTGGCGACGTTGCGGGGGCACCTGGAGGCGCATACGGCGGGCTGAGCACCCCGCATTTCCACCGTCGTTCCCGCTCCTGCGGGAACGACGCTGTTTCGCGCCGGCGTTTCAGTCCCCCAGGCGCAGCACGTTCGCCCCGATCGCCGCATCCTCCCTGCGCTCCAGCCGCTGCCCATGCACGGTGAGCGTGACCTCCAGCGACCCTCTGCCCACCGTCAGCGCCAGCAGGTGCCCGCCGGCCACCGAGAAATCGCGGCCGCCGCCGACGCCATGGGCGTGCAGCGACGGTTTCCCATCCTTCCACGCCAGCGTGCCCACGATGCCCGTCATCTCGCGGTCGGTGTAGGTGGCGGGGGCGTAGGCGCGCTTGTCGAAGTCGAAGAAGCCGAAGGTGACGCTGCCGGCGAAGCCGAAGCCGCTCAGGCTGGCCGACGGCAGGTCCTCCGCCTGCGCCAGGCGCGCCAGTTCGGCGAACAGGTCGTCGCCCTCGGTCAGCACCATCAGGAAGCCCGTGGCCGTGCGCACGTACCTGGGCGCGGTCGCCGTCATGTCAGTGCATCCTCGCCCGGTCGCGCGTGCTGCCGGTCTTCTCGATCAGGATGTCGATCGCCTTGGCGGCCGGGACCTTGCTGTCCTTGGCGTAGTGCCACAGCGGGATCAGGGGGTTGCATTCGGGGAAGTAGCCGGCCACGCAGCCCGGCGGCACCGGATAGTCGATGACGCGCAGCCGTTCCACGCGGCGCACGACGCCGTCGTCGGCGGCCGTGCTGGCCGTCACCAGGTCGCCGTCGGCCAGCCCGCGCGCGTCCATGTCGGCGCGCGCCATGAACAGCACGTCGCGGTCCGCGGTGCCGCGGAAGCGGTCTTCCAGGCTGTAGATCGTGGTGTTGAACTGGCCGTCGCTGCGCACCGTGAACAGGCGCAGCGAACCGGCCGGCGCCGGCATGTCCGGGTCGGCCCGCAAGCCGTCGGGCACCGTGAAATTGGCCTTGCCGTTGGGCGTCTTCCAGACCCGTTCGGCGGCCGGCAGCGGCTTCCTGAAGCCGCCCGGGGTCCACATGCGCGCATTGAAGTCGTGGAAGATGTCGGGATAGGTCCGGCCGATGGCGTCGCGGATGCGGCCGTAGTCGGCCACCCAGGCGTCCCAGTCCACGTTCGGGTTGGGCGCCAGCAGGGCCTTGGCGATGCCGGCCACGATCGCCGGTTCCGACAGCAGCGTGTCGGCGGCCGGCTCGGCGCGGCCGCGCGAGCCGTGCATGCAGGAGGTCGAATCCTCCACCGTCACGGCCTGTTCGCCGCCGGCCTGGCGGTCGACCTCGATGCGGCCCAGGCAAGGCAGCAGCCAGGCCTCGCGGCCGTGCACCAGGTGGCTGCGGTTGAGCTTGGTGGCGATGTGCACGGTGAGCGGGACGGCGCGCCACGGGCCCTCCATCGCGCCGTGGTCGGGCACGGCGCGTACCAGGTTGCCGCCCAGGCTCACCAGCGCCTCGACCTTGCCGTCGCGGATCGCCTCGCAGGCCTCGACCGTGTTCATGCCCTTGGCGCGCGGCGGCTCGAAGCCGTATTGCTCCTTCAGCTTGTCCAGCGGCGCCAGTTCCGGCTTCTCGGTGATGCCGACGGTGCGCTGGCCCTGCACGTTCGAGTGGCCGCGCACCGGGCAGATGCCGGCGCCGGGCTTGCCGATGTTCCCGCGCAGCAGCAGCAGATTGACCACCATCTGCACGTTCTGCACGCCGTTGCGGTGCTGCGTCAGGCCCATGCCGTAGACGGCCATGCAGGCCGCCGAGCGCATGTAGGCGGCCGCCGCCTCTTCCAGTTGGGCGCGCGGCAGGCCGGATTCGCGCTCGATCTCGTCCCACGGGCAGGCGCGCACGGCGTCGGCGAAGGCCTCGAAGCCGTGCGTGTGCTCGGCGATGAAGGCGGCGTCGACCACGCGCGCGGCGCCGCGTGCGACCGCATCGTCGTCGGCCGCGACCACGGCCTTGCAGATACCCATGATGGCGGCGGTGTCGCCGCCGGCCTTGAGCTGGTGATACTGGGTGCTGATGGCGGTCTCGTGGCCGCCCAGCATCTCGCCGGGCGACTGCGGATTGACGAAGCTGACCAGGCCGCGCTCGCGCAGCGGGTTGAAGGTGACGACCGGCACGCCGCGCTTGCGCGCTTCCTGCAGCTGGTGCAGCATGCGCGGGCTGTTCACGCCCACGTTCTGGCCGAAGAAGACGATGCAGTCGGTATGCTCGAAGTCTTCCAGCAGCACGGTGCCGACCGGCACGCCAATCGACTTCGGCAGCGCCACCGACGTGCTCTCGTGGCACATGTTCGAACTGTCGGGCAGGTTGTTGTTGCCGTACATGCGCGCCAGCAGCGAATACATGTACGAGGTTTCCAGCGAGGCCCGGCCGGAGCTGTAGAACACCACGTTGTGCGGATCCATCTGCTTCAGGCGGGCGCCAATGGCGGCGAAGGCCTCGTCCCATCGCACCTCGACGTAGCGGTCGCTGGCCGGATCCCAGCGCATCGGCACCGTCAGGCGGCCGGCGTCTTCCAGTTCGTGGTCGTGCCAGGTTTCCAGTTCCCGCAGCGTATGGCGGGCGAAGAAGCCCGGATCGACGCGCTTGCTGGTGATTTCCCAGGCGGTGGCCTTGGCGCCGCTCTCGCAGAACTCGGCCGGATGCGGGTGCGCCGGCTTGGCCCAGGCGCAGCTGACGCACATGAAGCCGTCCGGCTTGTTCTGCTTGAGCAGCAGGGCGCCGCCTTCGAACGGCACGTGCTGCTGCAGCAGGACGGTGCCGACTTCCTTGATGGAACCCCAGCCGCCGGCCGGGATGTTCGGTTCGTTGCGATTGCCTTGTTTGCTCATGATCGGGTCCGCCGTCTGTTCGAACGCCCAGCTTCCCGAATGGGGCGTGTGCCGTCTGTTCGGCAATTCACACCCATGGATTTGTCGATTTTGCGTGCGGCGCAGCACAGAAGGCCGCGGTACACCGGTCCATGATGATGAAAATTCCACAACAGGATAGGAGAACACCCCCCATGAACGCCCCCGCGACGAGCAATCCGCTGCCTTACCAGGCCGCCTACGAGGTGCCGGAAGAGGACGAGGTCCAGACCAGCGCCGACCTGCGCGACACGATGCACCAGATCTCCGTGAAGACCTTCGAGGATTCCGGCCATGCGATCCGCAGCGTGCACGCCAAGACCCATGGCCTGCTGCTGGGCGAGCTGACCGTGCTGGACGGCCTGGCGCCGGCCTATGCGCAGGGCCTGTTCGCGCGGCCGGGCACCTACCCGGCCGTGCTGCGCCTGTCGACCACGCCGGGCGACATCCTGCCGGACGACGTCTCGACCCCGCGCGGGATGGGCCTGAAGGTGGTGGGCGTGCAGGGCCCCCGCGTGGCCGGCAGCGAAGGCGATGTCACGCAGGACTTCGTGATGGTCAACGGCCCCGTGTTCAGTGCGCCGACCGCGAAGAAATTCGCCGGCAACGCCAAGCTGCTGGCCGCCACCACCGACAAGGCGCCGAACCTCAAGCGCCTGTTCTCGGCCGTGGCGCGCGGTACCGAGAAGGCCATCGAGGCCGTCGGCGGCGAGAGCGCGACCCTGAAGGCGCTGGGCGGCCATCCGGAGACGCACCCGCTGGGCGAGACCTATTTCAGCCAGGTGCCGATCCTGTACGGCCCGTACATGGCCAAGGTGCAGGCGGCGCCCGTGGCGCCGGCACTGACGGCCCTGAAGGATGCCCCGGTGGACTTGAAGGACCGCCCGGACGGCTTGCGCGACGCCGTCGTCGCGCATTTCGCCGCGCAGGGCGGAGAATGGGAGTTGCGCGTGCAACTGTGCACCGACATCGACAAGATGCCGATCGAGGACGCGTCGGTCGAATGGCCGGAAGACCTCAGCCCCTACGTGACGGTGGCGCGCCTGCGCGTGGCGCCGCAGCCGGCCTGGACGGAGGAACGCGCGCAACGCATCGACGAAGGCATGCAGTTCAATCCCTGGCACGCGCTGGCCGCGCACCGCCCGCTGGGATCGGTCATGCGCGTGCGCAGGGACGTGTACGCGATGTCGAAGCGCTTCCGCGCGGAGCGCAACGGCGTCGCGGTCGAGGAACCGAAGGACATCGAGGCGCTCAAGGGCGCATGAGGAGGATTACCATGATGAAGACGACGATCGCTGTCGCGGCCGTGCTGGCGGCCGTGGGACTTGCCGGGGCGCCGGCGGCCATGGCCCAGAGCCACTCCGTGCCGAACATGGCCAACCCGCCGCAGGGGCAGTCGGACAGCAAGCCGGCCACCGAGGCCACACCGGGTCGCACCGCCACCGCCGACCGGCAGGATGCGCGTCATCCGGGCAAGGGCCAGCGCGACGCGAAGGCGAACAAGGGGAAGGCGCAGACGAAGGGCGAGGCCGCCGGCGGCACCAGGGCGCAGCTCAAGCCGGATCCGGACATCTCGAAGGCGGCGGCCGGCAACGAAGCCAAGGAAACCATGCAGGTCGATCCGTCCGAGACGCAGTTGAACGACATCGAGCGCCATGCGCTGGACAAGTCGCCGGGCAAGAAGTGAATGCGGGGGAGGGGCGGAAGGCAGAAAGAGTCGAACTTACAGGAGAGCGGCTGACGCCCCCCACCGGGTTTGAAGCCCGGCCCCATCACCGGATGAGAATGCCTTCCATGTTGTATTGCCGGCCCCGCGCAGGCGGGGCGTTGTTTGGCGTTGCGGCTGAACACCGGGGTCAGAGCCCAACCGGGTGAACCGGGCTCTGACCCCTACGCCTAGAGCCAGCTGACGTTCGGCCGCACCAGGTGGCTGTTGCGGACGCGGCGAGTATAGCCGACGCGGTCGAAAAACTCCAGGATCTGGATGGCGCGCTTGCGCCCCAGGCCCGTGGCGTCGCGGAACGTCGCCGCCTCCAGGTCCGGCAGCGCGGCGACGATCCGGGCCAGTTCCGCCAGCGCCGCCGGGTGGTAGAACAGGTCGCGCACCACCTGGCTGACCTGGCCCGCGCGCGCCAGCTTGCGCAGCAGGGCGCGTACCGCGTCTTCCGGCATCGAGAAGTCGCGCGCCAGGTCGCGCACCCAGGGCGGATCGAAGCGCCCCGCTTCCAGCGCCGGCAGCAGCAGGGCCGCGGCGCGCTGCTCGGCCTCGCCCAGCGCCACGCTGTGCGCCGGCAGGTGCAGGCTGTGGCCGGTGCGCGCGAGCGCGCCGGCGTCCAGCATGCGCGTCGTCAGCCCGCTCCACAGCGCATCGCCGGCGTCCGGCGCCACGATGCGCTTCAGGCGCCACAGTTCCGGCCCCGCCTCGTCCGGATGGCGCGCATGGTAGTCGGCCAGGCCGGCCAGCACGCGTTCCTGCAACGGCGCCAGCATCAAGGGATCGATCAGCAGCACGTCGCCGCCGGGCAGCGGCAGGCGCACCACGCGCTCGTCCAGGCGCAGGGCCTCGAGCGGGCGCTGGGCCAGGCGCACCAGTTCCGATCCGGCCAGGCCGGCCGGGCTGGCCGCCAGCAGCGCGCCGGCGTCGCCGTGCTCCACCCAGGCCGCCAGCGCGTCCAGCCAGGCCAGGCGCGCCGGGCTGCGGCGCTTGCGCGCGGCGCCGAAGGCGTCCAGCACGGTGCCGCCGCCGATGGTCTGGCTGGCCTGGGCGTTGCGCACCACGAAGCGGTCGCCCGGCACCGCGTGCAGCGGCGCGTCGAACACCAGTTGCACGCGCGCGCGCCGGCCCGGCTGCAGGGTGTCGGCGTCGAGCGGCACGGCGTGCGCGGTCAGGTGGGCGGCGCCCAGGTGCACGTGCACCGGCGTCCAGGCCTTGAGCGCGCCGGCGCCGGGCAGCAGCGACAGCGCGGCGTCGATCCGTTCCGCGCAGGCCGCCATGCGCGGCTCGACCACCCAGGTGCCGCGCTCGATGTCTTCCCTGGCCACGCCGGCCAGGTTCAGCGCCAGGCGCTGGCCGGCCATGCCTTCCTGGGCGGCGCGGTTCTGGGCGTGGATGGCGCGCACGCGCGCCTGGCGGCCCGAGGGCGCCAGCGTCACCGTGTCGCCGACCGCCACGCGGCCCGCCAGCGCGGTGCCGGTGACCACCGTGCCCTGGCCGGACAGCGTGAACACGCGGTCCACGCCGAGCCGGAACAGGCGTTCTTCCTGGCGCGCCGGCAGCGTCCCCGCGATGTCCTGCAGGTGCGCCAGCAGGGCGGCCGTGCCGGGGTCGCCGGGCATGGCCGCCGCCGTCTCGAACACGGGCG
>DAMAFT010000230.1:0-7076 GCA_031995805.1 Massilia sp. | reverse complement strand
GAGGGCGACATGGCGGAAATCGAATCCTTCGGCCCGCCGGCGCAGCGGCGCCGCCTGCTGCTGCGCGCCACCGCGGTGCGCGACGGCGAAGGCGCGGTCACCGGCGCCGTCGTGGCCCAGATCGACGTCACCGAGCGCGTGCGCGTGGAAGAGGCGCTGCGCGACGCCAACCGGCGCAAGGACGAATTCCTGGCCATGCTGGCGCACGAGCTGCGCAATCCGCTGGCGCCGATCAGCGCCGCCGCCCAGGTGCTGCGCATCGCGCCGCACGATCCGGACAAGGTGCGCAACTTCGCGGAACTGATCGGGCGCCAGGTCAGCCACATGACGTCGCTGGTGAACGACCTGCTGGACGTCTCGCGCGTCACCCGCGGCGTGGTCCAGTTCGACAAGGAGGCGGTGGACATGCGCAGCGTCGTCGCCAGCGCCGCCGAACAGGTGCATCCGCTGGTCGAGGCCAGCCGCCACCGCCTCGCCCTCGACACCGGAAGCGTCCCCGCCATCGTGCAGGGCGACCGTGCGCGCCTGATCCAGGTGGTGGCGAACCTGCTGGCCAACGCCGCCAAGTACACGCCGCCCGGCGGGCAGCTCGCGCTGGCGCTGGCGCTGGACAGCGGCGCCGGCGAGGTGACGGTGCGCGTGCGCGACGACGGCAGCGGCATCGATCCCGCGCTGCTGCCGCACATCTTCGAGCTCTTCACCCAGGGCAAGCGCACGCCCGACCGCGCCCAGGGCGGCCTCGGGCTCGGCCTGGCGCTGGCGCGCACCATCGTCGCCGCCCACGACGGCCGCATCGCCGCGCACAGCGCCGGACCGGGGCAAGGCAGCTGCTTCACGGTGACGCTGCCGCTGGCGGGGCCGGGCCTGGCCGCGTCCTCCGCCGCCGCCCAGCAGGCGCCGGACGCCGGCGGCGCGCCGCTCGACATCGTGCTCGTCGACGACAACGCCGATGCCGCGGCGACGCTGGCGGCCCTGCTGGAAGCGCGCGGCCACCGCGTCGTCACCTGCGGCGATCCGGCAGCCGCCATCGCCGCCGCCCAGCGCCATCCGCCCGACGCCTTCATCCTCGACATCGGCATGCCCGGCATGGACGGCCACGAACTGGCGCGCCGCCTGCGCCAGGATCCCGCGCTCCACGGCGCCCTGTACATCGCCCTGACCGGCTACGGCCAGCCGCACGACCGCGAGCTGTCGCAGCAGGCCGGCTTCGATCACCACCTCGTCAAGCCGGTGGATGCGGACATGCTGGCGGGGCTGCTGGTGCGCAGGATGCCGTCGGCGGCGTAAAGCCAGGGCGAGCTTTGCATGGGCGCAGGATGGGCATGCGAGGCCGGGGCCTCACATGAAACGTGCCCGTGCATCACGACGTCGCCGGGACTTCCCCGCCGCGCGCAATCGTCCGCGCCATGCACGCCGCCGGCCGCAGCGCCGCCTCGATCAGTTCCAGCGCCAGCCGCGGCCGCGCCGCCCCGCACATGAAGATGTCGGCGGCGGCGAAGCCGGTTTCCGGCCAGGTGTGGATCGAGATGTGCGACTCGGCCAGCAGCAGCACGCCGGTGACGCCGCCGCCGGCGCCGAAGGTATGGAAGTGGCCGTGCAGGATGCGCGCGCCGGCCGCCAGCGCGGCGCGGCGCAGCAGCGCGTTGATGGCGCCGGCGTCGCGCAGCAGCGCGGGGTCGACGCCGTGCAGGTCGGCCAGCAGGTGCACCCCGCTGGCGGCGTGCGTGCAGGGCGTGTCGCCGGCGTTCACTTGTGGCCGCCCCCGCCCGAATAGCCGCCGCCATAGCTGCCGGAACCGCCGCGCGCGCCCGAACTCCAGCTGCTGGCGCCGGAACGCGTCGACGTCGCCTCGGACAGCATGCTGAACCAGCTGCCGCAGGTGGCGACGATGGTCACGAACAGGGCATACAAAAAGTAGCGGTTGTTCACTGGCGGTCCTTCCCGATGAACGAGGGCGGCAGGGCCAGCGCCAGCAGGCCGACCAGCACCCAGGGCGCGGATCCGCCGAAGTGCAGCACCAGCGGCACGAGGTTCAGCAGCACCAGCCACAGCACGAAGCGGCCGGTGCGCGTGATGCGCGCGGGTTGTGCAGCGCTGCCGGCGGCGGCCTTCGCGGCGGGCAGCTTGAACCACAGCCGCACCTGGTCGGCCGCCACCCGGCTCGAGCGCGACCACGTGAGCTCCTCGGCCGACAGCTCGGACGACAGCCGCGTCGGCCCGTGCTCGTATTCGGACACCAGCACGCTGTCGCCGGCCTGCGCCTGCCAATAAAAGGCGCCCAGCACCTGTTCGGTGCGGGCGGGATACTCGTACAGCTTGGCGAACGCGACGCGGTCATGGCGCACCGACGCCACGCCGGCCGCGGCCCCGGCCGGCCACTCGTCCATGCCTTCGGCGCGCCACCACTCGCCGTCGCTCTCGGTCAGCCAGGAAAAGCCGGCGCGTCCGCCGCCGTACAGCAGGTATTCGGTCCAGCGGTTGCCTTCGTCGTCGGACCGCACCAGCGCGCCCAGCACGCGCGTCTCGCGGCCGTTCACCTGGCCCGTGCTGCCGAGCTGCAGCGTGAGCGGCGTGCGCGCGACCTCCTCGCCCTTGGCCAGCACCTGCACGGCCGGCGTGGCGGCATCGAGCCGGGCGCGGCAGGCCTGGCACACCAGGTTGGCGGTAAGGCCCGGCAGGTAGGCGATGGCCGTGCCGCACTGCGGGCAGGACAGCGATTCGACGCGGCCGCGGTACCTGCCGGCGCTGGCCTTGATCGCCTCGTCGTCGCGCAGCAGCTGGCAGCCCATCTGCTCGAGGGTCACGGCGGCACCCGCGTACAGGGCCGGACGGTCGCCGTCGGCATAGTCGAGCGTGACGAACGCCGCACCGTTGCGGAAGTCGGCCACGCGCGCCTCCCATCCCGCGCCCACGCGGAACGGCAGCTCGCCCTGGCCGGCGATGCAGCGCGCCGTGCGCTTCTCGGCCGCGATGTAACGACCGGCGCCCGTCTCGGTCTCGCGGCCCGGCTGGATCGCCTCGAACACGGGCCAGCCGACCTCCAGCACGCGCTGGACCGTGACGACGTAGCGCCCGGCGGAATCGCCCAGCCAGCCGTTGCCGCCGTCGCCGAACAGCAGGTACCACTCGTTCCAGATGCCGCCCGACCAGCGCAGCTGGATCCTGCCGACCACCGTGAAATCGCGCTCGCCGTACCTGCCGGAGGTGCCGATCTGGATCGGCGAATAGTCTTCCAGCACGGCCGCCATCTTGCCGAGGTCGCGCACCGCGTCGGCCTCCTTGACGACCACGGTACGGCAGAAATCGCACACGGCCATCACGGACGCGTGCGACTTGAATTCGACCGGCGCCCCGCAGCCGGGGCAGGAAACTGTTTGCATGCGGTCCCGTCAGCCGATCAGCTTCTTGAGCAGCTCGGTCTTGGCGCCGTCGTAGTCGGCCTGCGAGATCAGGCCCTTGTCGAGCAGGCCCTTGAGCTTGGCCAGGCGCTCCTCGACCGGCTCGGCCGCGGGCGCGGCCGGTGCGGCCGATGCGGCTGCTTGTGCCGGCGCCTGCTGCGGGGCGAACGCCCCGCCCAGGCCCTGCGCCATCGCCTGGCCGATGGTCGCGCCGGCGCCCAGTCCGGCGCCGATGCCGGCCAGGCCGCCCTCGTTCTGCGCCGCCAGCGGGATGCTCGACGCCGCCTGGAAGCGCGTGTAGCCCGTCATCCTGTCGCCCGACAGCGAGCCCTTCATGCCGGCCGAGATGCGCTCGTCGAGCGCCGCCTGCAGTTCTTCGGGCAGGCTGACGCTGGCCACGTTGAACTGGTCCAGCTCGATGCCGTAGCGGGCGAAGGCCACGCTCAGGTCCTTGCCGACCTGCTGCGCCATCAGGCCCTGGTTGGCGGCCATGTCGAGGAAGGCGACGTTGGCGCCGCCCAGCGAGCTGGCCATCGTGGCCAGCATGATGCCGCGCAGCTGGTCCTCGACCTCGTCGCGCGTGTACGCCTCGCGCGTGCCGCTGATGGCGGTGAAGAAGGCGCGCGGATCCGCCACGCGGTACGAGTACATGCCGAAGGCGCGCACCCGGATCATGTCGAAGTCCTTGTCGCGGATCGTGATCGGCTGCGGCGTGCCCCACTTGCGGCCGGTCTGCACGCGCGTGCTGAAGAAGTAGACGTCCGACTTGAACGGCGAATCGAACAGCTTGTCCCAGTGCTTCAGGTTGGTCAGCACCGGCAGCGTGCGCGTGGTGAGCGTGTGGGTGCCGGGACCGAACACGTCGGCGATGGTGCCCTCGTTGACGAAGACGGCGACCTGCGACTCGCGCACGACGAGCTGGCCACCGTTCTGGATCTCGAAATCCTGCATCGGGAAGCGCCAGGCGAGCACGCCTTCGCGGTCCTCGTTCCACTGGATGACGTCGATGAACTGCTTCTTGATGAACGAACCGAGGGACATGACGGGCTCCTGCTGAGAAGTTGGAAGGTTCAGGAAATGCAGCCGGCGTTGACGAGGCCGATCGACAGCGAGATCGCGCCCAGCAGGCCGCCGAACGCGCGGTTGTCCGCCTCGATCTGGTCGCGCGCCATGCCCAGCAGGCGCGTCGCCACCACCCACACCACCAGTTGCACGATGGCCGCGCCGGCGGCCCAGCCGGCGAACTGGACGTAGTCGGCCGTGTGCATCAGGCTGGATGCGATGGTCGCCGAAAACCCGATCAGGCTACCGCCCAGCGACAGCGCGGCCGCGCCGTTGCCGGCGCGGATCAGCGCCACCTCGTCGTACGGCGTCACGCGCGTGTAGACGACAAAAAATGCCAAAACCAGCGCGGCAGCCGTGAATAGATGCAGCAGATAGTTTAGGATGGCGGGCACGAAATTCTCCGAAGAAATGGCCAAGATGTTATCACCCGCATCTTAGAACAAAAACACCGAATGACCAAAAAAATCCTGATCCTGTCGGTATTCGTGGTGGCGTCCTGCGGGCTGGCCTACGAATTGATCGCCGGCGCGCTGTCCAGCTACCTGCTGGGCGACTCCATCCTGCAATTCTCGACCATCATCGGATGCTACCTGTTCGCGATGGGCGTCGGCGCGCACCTGTCGAAGTACGTGGCCGACGCCGACGTGCTGGAACGCTTCGTCGACATCGAGCTGGCCGTGGGCCTGATCGGCGGCGTCTCGGCGGCGCTGCTGTTCATGACCTTCTCGTGGATGACGGCGCCGTTCCGCACCCTGCTGTACGTCCTGGTGTTCCTGATCGGCGCCCTGGTCGGCATGGAGGTGCCGCTGGTGATGCGCGCCCTGAACGCGCGCCAGACCGCGTTCAACGAACTGGTGAGCCGCGTGCTGACCTTCGACTACCTGGGCGCGCTGGCGGTATCGCTGCTGTTCCCGCTGGTGCTGGCGCCCTACCTCGGCCTGGTGCGCACCGGCTTCCTGTTCGGCATGCTCAACGTCGGCGTGGCCTGCTGGACCCTGTACGTGTTCCGCCGCGAACTGGTGCACCTGGCCGGCCGCGCCATGCGCGCCGGCGCCGTGCTGCTGCTGCTGGTGGCCGGCTTCGGCCTGTCCGACCGGATGGTGGACTGGGGCGAGCACGGCCTGTTCGGCGACGAGGTGGTGTGGTCGTCCAGCACGCCCTACCAGCGCCTGGTGGTGACGCGCTGGAAGGACGACCTGCGCCTGTACATCAACGGCAACCTGCAATTCTCCTCGCGCGACGAGTACCGCTACCACGAGGCCCTGGTGCACCCGGTCATGGGCGCCCTGCCCTGGGCGCGCAACGTGCTGGTGCTGGGCGGCGGCGACGGCCTGGCGCTGCGCGAGATCCTGCGCTACCCGAACGTCAGGAGCGTCACCCTGGTCGACCTCGACCCGGCCATGACGGGCGCCTTCACCCGCCGCGCCGAACTGGCGGCGCTGAACCATCGCTCCTTCTCGGACCCGCGCGTGAAGGTGGTGAACGCGGATGCGGCGATCTGGCTGCAGCACAACGACGACGTGTTCGACGCCGCCATCGTCGACTTCCCCGACCCGTCCAGCTTCGCGCTCGGCAAGCTGTACTCGGTGCCGTTCTACGGCCTGCTGGCCAAGCACGTGGCCGAGAACGGCCTCATGGTCGTGCAGTCGACCTCCCCGTTCTTCGCCCCGCACGCCTACTGGACCATCGACGCCACGCTGCGCGACGTCGGCCTGCACACCTGGCCCTACCACGCCTACGTGCCCTCGTTCGGCGAGTGGGGTTTCATTCTGGCGTCGCGGCGCCCCGGCTACGTCCCGCCCACGGGCTATGCGCTGCCGATGCGCTGGCTGGACGCCGACACCACGCGCGCGATGTTCGCCTTCCCGCCCGACATGCGGCGCCTGGAGATGGCGCCGAACCGCCTGAACACGCAGTCGCTGGTGCGCGAATTCGAGCACGACTGGCGCCAGGTGATCCGCTGATGGACCGCCGCAGCTTCCTGTTGCATGCCGGCGGCGCCGGCGCCGCGCTGGCGGCCAGCGCGGCCGGCTACGCGCGCTGGCAGGAGATCGAACCGGCGCTGCACTACCCGGGCCGCCTGGAAGGCCATTACCTGCGCGACCGGCGCGCCCTGCCGCCGCCGTCGCGGGTGCTGGAGACCGACGTCGCCATCCTCGGCTCCGGCATCGCCGGCCTGTCGGCCGCGTGGCAGTTGCGCCGCGCCGGCCACGCGCGCTTCCTGATGGTCGACGGCCCGCAGGCATTCGGCAACGCGGCCGGCGCCCGCTTCGGCGACCTGGCCTGCCCGACCGGCGCCCACTACCTGCCGCTGCCCTCGCCGGAATCGCGCCACGTGCGCGAGATCCTGCTCGACCTGGGCATCATCGAGCGCGACGCCTTCGCCGCGCAGCCGACCTACGACGAGCGCGCCATCCTGCACGCGCCCGAGGAGCGGCTGCTGTTCAACGGCGCCTGGCAGGACGGCTTCCTGCCCACCGAGGGCGTGGCTGCCTGGGAACTGGCCGAGCACCGGCGCTTCTTCGCCCAGGTGGAGAGCCTGCGCGCGGCCCGCGGCGCCGACGGCCGGCGCGCCTTCGTGTTCCCGACCGTGCTGTCCTCGCACGATCCGCG
>DAMAFT010000229.1:0-7137 GCA_031995805.1 Massilia sp. | reverse complement strand
ATGTCCTCGTCGCGCACGATGCGCAGGCTCGCCGCGAACGGCCGGCCCATCTTCGAGCGGAAGCCCTGCAGCGGGCCGATGGTGCGGTCCTTCAGCAGTTGCTCGACTTCCTCGATCTCGAACTGGCGGCCGCCCGGCACCTTGCTCATCGAGAACTCGCACTTGGTGCAGGCGAAGCGGCGGTAGTTTTCCTTGACCACGCCGCCGCAGTTCGGGCAAGGCGTGACCAGGGTAGCGTACTCGCCGGGAATCGTGTCGTTGTTGTATTCCTTGGCGCGCTTGACGATGATTTCCGTCATCTCGGCGATCTCGCGCATGAACTCGTCGCGCGAAATCTGGCCCTTTTCCATCTGCGACAGCTTGTATTCCCACTCGCCGGTCAGTTCCGGCGCGGTCAGCTCGTTCACGCCCAGGCCGCGCAGCAGGGTCATCAGCTGGAACGCCTTGGCGGTCGGGATCATCTCGCGCCCCTCGCGCAGCAGGTATTTTTCGTTCAGCAAGCCTTCGATGATGGCGGCGCGGGTCGCCGGCGTACCCAGCCCCTTGCCGGCCATGGCGTCGCGCAACTCGTCCGAGTCGACCAGCTTGCCCGCGCCTTCCATCGCCGACAGCAAGGTCGCTTCGTTGTAGCGTGCGGGCGGCTTGGTGACGAGGGCGTTGGCATTGACCTTGTCGGCCCGCACCTTTTCGCCCTTCTCGACCGGCACCAGGCTGGCGCCGTCCTTGTCGTCGCCCGTCGTATCCTTGCCGTACACGGCCAGCCAGCCGGGGTTGGTCATCACCTTGCCCTCGGTCTTGAACTGGTGGCCCTCGACTTCGGTGAAGCGGGTCGTGACCAGGAACTCGGCGGCCGGGAAGAACACGGCCATGAAGCGGCGCGTGACCAGGTCGTACAGCTTCTGTTCCGGCTCGGACAGGTTCTTCGGTACCGTGCCGGTCGGGATGATCGCGAAGTGGTCCGAGATCTTGCTGTTGTCGAAGATGCGCTTGTTCGGCTTGACCCAGCTCTTGTCCAGGATCTGCTTGGCGAACTGGTGGTAGTTCGGCATGCCTTTCAACACTTCCAGCGTGGTCTTGACCGTGCCGATATAGTCTTCCGGCAACGCGCGCGAATCGGTACGCGGGTAGGTCAGCACCTTGTGCTTCTCGTACAGCGCCTGAGCCAGGCCCAGCGTGTTCTTGGCCGAGAAACCGAAGCGGCCGTTGGCCTCGCGCTGCAGCGAGGTCAGGTCGAACAGGGCCGGCGCCATCGAGGTGGTCGGCTTCGATTCCTCGGTAACATTACCCTGCTTGCCCAGGCAAGCGGCGACGATGGCTTCCGCATCCGCCTTGTTCCAGATGCGCTCCGGACGACGTTCCGGATCGTTCTCGTCCTTCTTGAACCTGGTGTCGAGCCAGCGGCCTTCGTAGCTGCCGGCCGCGCAGCCGAACTCGGCGCGCACTTCCCAGTAGTCGCGCGCCACGAACTTGCGGATCTTTTCTTCGCGCTCGACCACGATCGACAGCGTCGGCGTCTGCACGCGGCCCACGGTCGTGAGGAAGAAGCCGCCTTCCTTCGAGTTGAAGGCGGTCATGGCGCGGGTGCCGTTGATGCCGATCAGCCAGTCCGCTTCGGAACGGCAGCGCGCGGCGTCGGCCAGCGGCAGCATTTCCTGGTCGCTGCGCAGGTGGGCGAAGCCGTCGCGGATCGCGCCCGGCGTCATCGACTGCAGCCACAGGCGCTTGACGGTCTGCTTGGCCTTGGCGTTCTGGGCGATCAGGCGGAAGATCAGCTCCCCTTCGCGTCCCGCGTCGCATGCGTTGATCAGGGTGGTGACGTCCTTGCGCTTGATCAGCTTGTTAAGGACCTTGAGGCGCGATTCCGTCTTGGCGATCGGGTTCAGCGCGAAGTAAGGCGGGATCATCGGCAGGTGCGTGAAGCTCCACTTGCCGCGCTTGACGTCGTATTCCTCGGGCACCGCGATCTCGAGCAGGTGGCCGACGGCGGACGACAGGACGAAGTCGTCGGATTCGAAATACTCATCGTGCTTGGTAAAGCCGCCGAGCGCCTTGGCGATATCGTTCGCCACGGAAGGCTTTTCGGCAATGATGAGGGCTTTGGTCATATGGTTTCTCGTACGTGTTCGAAAGGGCGGGCTCGCGCATCATACATGAGGCGGCCGGCCGGGGAGCTTGTCCCGTAATAGCTTATTGGTAACAATTGGCGGAATAGCGGCCAATGATAAGCGGGTTGCCGCGCAATCCGCAAGTAGACTCTACCCCCGCGAACGTCAAGACCCCGCTTCTTCCAGGCTGTGGACGCTACGCTTCTTCTTTCTTCATAGCAAGAAAAAACGGGGCCGAGGCCCCGTTCTTCGTCAATACGAATCTACAATCAATGCAGCAGGCGCGGCTCGGCGTCCTCGTCGTCGGACCCGAACAGGTCGTCGAACATCAGCGCGTCGGGCTCCTTGCCCTGGCTCCACAGCAGCATCAGGACGATGATCTTGAGCTTGCCCAGCGTGACCGGCGATTCGTCCAGCGCCAGCGCGCGTTCGATGACGATCTCGCGCTGCGAGGCGGACAGCAGGCCGGCCAGTTCGAGGAACTGGATGAAGCCGACGGCGGCGCTGCCGAGCACGTCGACTTCCTGGTCGATGTAGAAGCGCGTACCGGTCGATTCGAGGGCCGGGTCGACCGAGCTGGCCATTTCGGTCAGGCCGTGCAGCCAGTCCAGCGCCTCGGAAATCTCGACATCGTCGAATCCGACGGCGGACAGCTTGCGCGCCAGTGCCGCCGGCTCGGGGCAGGCGTCGGGACGGTAGTACGTCTCGTAGAGGTAGACTAGGATGTCGAACATGGTGCCGCTACTGTAGCAGCTAAGCTCCTTGGGGCACAAGTGCGGCACGTGCTCGCCCGGGGCAGCGAAACACCGGCGTTGTTTATCGGCCTTATCCGCTTCTTACGTAGTTCCGTAGCATGTTTATGCTCGTGACACGAGGCGCTGGACGAAGCCGCCGGGCAGGCGCTCCAGGTGGCCTTGCAATTCCAGCACGAGCAGCCGCGCGCCGAGTTCGCCCGCGCCGCAGCCCAGCGCGGCCTGCAACGCGTCCGGCGCGACCGGGCCATGGCCGAGGGCGCGCAGCAATGCCGCATCCACCGATGCCGCCGGCGCCTCCGCCCGGCCGGCCTCCAGCGCAGCGCGCGCCTGCATGCCGGCCAGCGGCGCCAGCGCCAGCTCCTGCAACACATCGTGCGCCGTATCGACCAGCTTGGCGCCTTCGCGGATCAGTTCGTGGCAACCCTTGGCCAGGGCGGCATGGATGGAACCGGGAATCGCGAACACGTCGCGGCCCTGCTCGGCCGCCTGGCGCGCCGTGATCAGCGAGCCCGACCGGGCCGCCGCCTCGACCACCAGTACCCCGGCCGCCAGTCCGGAAATGATCCGGTTACGCTTGGGGAAATTTCCGGGCAGCGGCGGCGTGCCGACCGGGTAGGTGCTGGCGATGCAGCCCTGCTCGGCGATGCGCGCGGCCAGCGCCCGGTTGCGCGCCGGATACACCAGGTCGGGACCCGTGCCGACCACGGCGATGGTGCTGCCCGGCCCGCGCAGCGCGCCCTCGTGGGCGGCGGCATCGATGCCCAGCGCCAGGCCGGACACGATGCGCACGCCCGCGCCCGCCAGCGCCTCGGCGAAGGCCAGCGCATTCGCCTGCCCCTGCCGGCTGGCGTTGCGGCTGCCGACAATGGCCAGGCACGGTCCGGCCAGCAGGCGCGCATCGCCTGTTATATAGAGCAGTAGCGGCGGATCGGGAATGCGCGCCAGCAATTCGGGATAGCCGGGTGCGCCCAGCGCCAGCACCTGCCGGCCAGGCGATTCGCGCCAGCGCAGCGTGGCCTCGACCAGGCGTTCGGTGTCGGCCGGCGGCGGCGCGGCCAGGGCGCGCGCCACGGCGGGAGCCGCATGGTGCGCCAGCGCGTCGCGGCCGGCGGCGAAGACGGCGTCGGGACTGCCGAAGGCGGCCAGCAGCGCGGCCGCCGTGCGCGACCCGACGCCGCGGGCGCGGTCCAGGCGCAGCCAGGCGGCCAGGCTGGTGTCGGCAAGATGGACATCGGCAAGGCGGACCGGGCCGGGCCGCGGCGTACTGCCCGCCGCGGCGCCGGGTGAATCATCGTCCTGCGCGCCGCGGGGTAATTGCACGGTGGTCTACTCCGGTGATGTTGCCGCGTCGCCGACCTGTACCGGCGCCGTCACTTGCATGACCAGGCCGTACGAGACGCGACCGAAGACCCGGAACACGAACAGTTCGCCATAGCGCTCGTCCGGGAGCCGCAGCGTGGTGCCGCCGAACCCGAACAGGCCCTTGGGCGCGCCCGGATCCTGCACGGTTCGTCCCGCATGATAAAGCTGCAGCACGGCGCCGACGTCGAGTCCGTCAAGCGTACCCCGGTTGACAGTCACGACTTGGTACTGCGACGCGTACCGCGTTTCCGATGCGATCGACATGATGCGCGCCGCCACCGGCTTGTCCGGCGCGTGCGGCACGTAGTTGCGCAGGGGCGTGGCCGGCGTCGGCAGCAGGCGGTCGCCGACGCCCATTTCCTGCACCGAGCGGGTGACAACAAAACTGTGCACGTCCACGCCCGGCTTCGCCGCGGCCACCAGGCGCGCGTCGCCGACGTAGGCGGCCTCGTGGGCGAGGACCTTGCCGGTATCGGGGTCCACCAGCGCCTTGCCGGGCCGGAATACCTGGAAGTTGCCGGCCCCCTGCAGGGCGCCGCGCACGTAGATGCGGTCGCCCTCGGCCAGGTAGACGCGGTCTTCCGGGACGGCGGCGATGCGCGGGGTCGCGGCGAGCGCGTCGTCCTCGACGACCAGCGGCTGGGTCAGGAACGGTTCGATCGCGCCGGCCGGGATCGCGGGCACGGCGCCGTCCGGACCGAGGTCCTCGGTGCGCAACTGGGGCGACAGGCGCACCAGCGGCGGCTGGCCCGGGCCGCCGCCGCTGCCCGGACGGACCAGCGTCAGGCGCCCGCGCGCGCGGTCGAAGTAGATGACCTGGCCGGGGTAGATCCAGTGCGGGTTGCGGATCTCGTCGCGGTTCATGCCCCACACCTGGGGCCAGCACCAGGGGTGCTCGAGGAAGGCGCCGGAAATGTCCCACAGGGTGTCGCCCTTGACGACCACGTGCTGGTCGGGCGCATTCGGACGGAAGGTGCAGTTGGTGGCGGCCTGGACCTGGCCGGCGGCCAGGCAAGCGAACGCGGCCGCTACGGTGCTGCGGGCCGCGAGCGACCAGGCTGCGCCTGTGCTAAAATTTTTCATCAAAGAGTCCGTAAATGCGGCATTGACACGGGTGCTGGCTGCCACCTCGGCCAGCCAAGGCGCAGGAATCAGACACTCCCTCGACCGCTTGCCGGACATGAAAGGTCGCCTCGAGGGTTGCCGAGCTGAATCAAATTCTGCCGAGAAATCCATGAACTAGCAAGACAAACGCGTCTTTCCCAGCCGGGACGGCGTGTCCGTCATGCTTGGGTGTTGTGTCCACGCGGCAACTTGAATCCGCGTGACCGGCACCGATATACCAACCACTGAATCCACCGACGAACGAACAACCATGGCCTTACTGAACATCCTCCGCTATCCCGATCCGCGCCTGCACAAGGTGGCCAAGCCGGTCACCGAATTCGACGAGCGCCTCCACAAGCTGGTCGAGGACATGGCCGAGACCATGTACGACGCCCCGGGCGTTGGCCTGGCCGCGACCCAGGTGGACGTGCACGAGCGCGTGGTCGTCATCGACGTCACCGAAGACAAGAGCAAGCTGATGGTCTTCGTCAACCCCGAAATCGTCTGGGCCAGCCCGGAAAAGCAGGTCTACGACGAAGGCTGCCTGTCGGTGCCCGGCATCTACGACGGCGTCGAGCGCCCGGCGCGCGTGAAGGTGCGCGCGGTCGACCAGCACAATGCGCCGTTCGAGGTCGAGGCCGACGGCCTGCTGGCCGTCTGCATCCAGCACGAGATGGACCACCTGATGGGCAAGGTCTTCGTCGAGTACCTGTCGCCGCTCAAGCGCAACCGCATCAAGACCAAGCTGCAGAAGGAAGAACGCGAGCTGCACAAGGAAGGCCGCCGCGCATGAAGGTCGTGTTCGCCGGTACCCCGGAATTCGCGGCCTGTGCCCTGCGCGCCCTGCTGGACGCCGGCTTCGACGTGCCGCTGGTGCTGACCCAGCCGGACCGTCCGGCCGGGCGCGGCATGCAGTTGCAGGCCTCCGCCGTGAAGCAGGTCGCCCTCGCCCACGGCATCGAGGTGCTGCAGCCGCTGTCGCTGCGCATGGATGCGAAGGACCCGCAGCGCGCCGACGAGGCCAGGGCGGCGCACGCGCGCCTGCTCGCTACCGGCTACGATGCGATGGTGGTCGCGGCCTACGGCCTGATCCTGCCGCGCTCGACGCTCGACATCAAGCCCTGCATCAACATCCACGGCTCGATCCTGCCGCGCTGGCGCGGCGCCGCCCCGATCCACCGCGCGATCGAATCGGGCGATGCGGAAACCGGCGTGACCATCATGGAGATGGAAGAAGGCCTGGACACCGGCCCGATGCTGCTGATGGAACGCATCCCCATCGCCGACACCGACACCACCGGCAGCCTGCACGACAAGCTGGCGGCGCTGGGCGGGCGCATGATCGTCGACGCGCTGCGCCGGATGGAAGCGGGCACGCTGGAAGCCGTGCCGCAGCCGGAAGACGGCGTGACCTACGCGGCCAAGATCGGCAAGGAAGAAGCGAAGCTGGACTGGTCGCTGCCGGCCGTGGAACTGGCGCGCAAGGTGCGCGCCTTCAACCCCTTCCCCGGCGCCGCCGGCCAGGCCGGCGCAAGCACGGTCAAGGTGTGGAATGCGCAGCCGGTCGAGGGATCGGGCCGGCCCGGGCAGGTGTTGTCGGCCGACGCGCAGCGCGGCATCGTGGTCGCCTGCGGCGCGGGCGCGCTGCGCCTGACGGAACTGCAGAAGCCGGGCGGCAAGCGGCTGGCGGCGGCGGAATTCCTGAAGGGGTTTTCGTTCGAAGGGCTGGCGTTCGAATAAGGGCGACGGCAACAATGCAAACGGCCGGTTCATGCTGAAACATGAACCGGCCGTTTTCCTGTCGGAGG